>JANOMH010000756.1:0-3888 GCA_031420215.1 Rhodobacterales bacterium
ATGCGGCAGGTACCGGGGGCGGGCAATGCTTTGGGTGTGGTGAAATTCATGTTCCCCAACACCCATAACATCTATCTGCACGACACCCCGTCGCGCGACCTGTTCTCGCGCGAAGTCCGGGCCTTCAGCCACGGCTGCATCCGGCTGAATGACCCGCGCGATTTCGCCTATGCCCTGCTCGCCCGACAGACTGACGACCCAAGGGGGCTGTTCGCGTCGCTATTGAACACCGGTGCAGAAAGCCGGCTTGATCTTGACGTGCCGGTTCCGGTGCATCTGGACTATCGCACCGCATTCACCACGGCCACCGGCGGAATGCAGTTTCGGCGCGATGTTTATGGCCGTGACGCCGCAATCTGGGCCGCACTGGCCGCGCAAGGGGTAGAGATCGCGGCGGTTCAGGGGTAAGTGATCCGCTGAAAGCGGGGAATGAATGGCCTATTCAGTCGAATATATCGCCTCTGAACTGCAGGCAGAGTTCTTCGGCGATGGCGATCTGATGATCGACACTGTGGCCGAACCCGCCGCAGCCGGCCCTGCCGATCTGGCGCTGGCACTGTCGCCTGCCTATGTCGCCGACTTGACCAAGGGCCGGGCGCTGGCCGCAGTGCTGTCACCGGGAACCGATTGGCGGGGGTTGGGTCTGAAAGCCGCAATCTTTGCTCCACGGGGACGGCTGGCAATGGCCCGGCTGACCGGGCTGATGGATGCGGGGCCGGATTGGGGTGGGGGTATTCACCCCTCGGCGCTGATTGATCCGACTGCACAGATCGGTCCCTATGCCACCATCGGTCCGTTTTGCGTGATTGGGGCGGGGGCCGTTATCGGCAAGGTGGTTCGTGTCGCGGCGCATGTGACGATCGCGGCGGGGGCTGTGATCGGGGATGGCTGTCAGCTTTATCCCGGTGTGCGGATCGGCCGTCGCGTCCGGGTCGGTGACAGGGTCATTCTGCAACCCAATGTGGTGATCGGGGCCGATGGCTTTTCCTTTGTCACCGCCACCCCGTCATATGCCGAAACCGCGCGCCACCATCTGGGCAAAGGCCCCGTCACCGTGCCCGATGACCCGACATGGCACAAGATTCACTCCCTTGGCGGGGTCGAGATCGGGGACGATGTCGAGATTGGCGCAAACTCAACCGTTGATGCGGGCACCATCCGCGCCACCCGGATCGGGCGCGGCACCAAACTGGATAATCTGGTGCAGGTCGGCCATAATGTGGTGATCGGGCAGGATTGTCTGCTGTGCGCGCAAGTTGGCGTTGCGGGGTCGAGTGTTATTGGTGATCGGGTCGTGTTGGGCGGCAAGACTGGCGTCGCCGATAACCTGACCATTGGCAGCGATGTAGTGACTGGCGGGGCGACGGTGGTGTTGTCCAATGTTCCCAGCGGCCGGGTGATGATGGGGTATCCGGCGACAAGCATGGCCACCCATATCGACAGCTACAAAGCTCTGCGCCGGTTGCCGCGCTGGTTGTCGCGGCAGAAATCTGTTTCAAAGCCTGGTCAGAGTGGCTAGATCACCGCATGCCGAACAGGGGATCATGATGGATATTGCGCAGCGGGTCATCCGGATCATTGCCGAACAAGCCGTGCTTGACCCATCGGATGTGCAGCCGGAAATGACCCTGACCGATCTGGGGATCGACAGTCTGGGGCTGGTCGAAAGCATCTTTGCCATAGAAGAGGCGTTCGACATCAACGTGCCCTTCAACGCCAATGATCCGACCGCCAGCGATTTTGATATCTCGTCCGTGGCGTCGATCATTCAGGCGGTCGGGGCGCTGGTCAAGGCACAGGCGTGACCCCCGCATGAAACGTGTCGTCATCACCGGCATGGGCACGATCAATGCGCTTGGGATGGACGTGCCCGGCACTATGGCGGCGATGGCCGAGGGGCGATGCGGCATCGGCCCGTTGGACATTCGCGATGTGGACCGGTTGCAGATACAAATCGGCGGGCAGGTCCGGGGCTATGATGAAACCGCCCATTTCAACCGCCAACAGATCGTCCTGTATGACCGGTTCACCCAGTTCACCCTGCTGGCCGCACGCGAAGCGGTCGGACAATCGGGCCTGACCTTTGAAGGCAGTCTGGCCACCCATTCCGGCGTGGTCCTTGGCACCGCCGGGGGTGGGGTGAATACCTGGGACGAAAATTATCGGTCAGTCTATGAGGAAGGCAAGAACCGGGTGCATCCGTTTGTGGTGCCTAAGCTGATGAACAATGCAGCGGCCAGCCATGTGTCGATGGAGTATAACGTTAAAGGCCCGGCATTCACCGTGGCCACCGCCTGCGCCTCGTCCAATCACGCGATGGGGTTGGCGTTTCAAATGATCCGGTCCGGCATGTGCACCACAATGATCACCGGCGGGTCCGAGGCGATGTTGTGTTTCGGCGGGATCAAGGCCTGGGAAGGGCTGCGGGTGATGTCCAAAGACGCTTGCCGCCCGTTCAGCGCCACCCGCAACGGCATGGTGCAGGGCGAGGGGGCGGGGGTGTTCGTGTTCGAGGAATATGAACACGCCCGGGCGCGCGGGGCGGATATTCTGTGCGAAGTCGCCGGGTTTTGCATGACCTCGGACGCCGCCGATATTGTCATGCCCTCCAAACAGGGGGCGGCGCGGGCGATTGCGGGGGCTTTGGCGGATGCAGGGATTGCGCGGGAAAAAGTGGGCTATATCAACGCCCATGGCACCGGTACTGCGGCCAATGACAAAACCGAATGCGCCGCTGTGGCCGATGTGTTCGGCACCCATGCCGACCGGCTGATGATCTCGTCCACCAAATCCATGCATGGGCATCTGATCGGCGGAACCGGCGCAGTGGAGCTTTTGGCCTGCATCATGGCGCTGCGCGACGGGATCATTGCGCCGACGATTGGCTACGAAGAACCTGATCCCGAATGTGCGCTGGATGTGGTGCCGAACGAGGCGCGGCAGGCACATGTCGATGTGGTACTGTCCAACGCCTTTGCGTTCGGCGGGCTGAATGCGGTGCTGGCGCTGAAACGGGCGTAGGATGGGCAAATTGCCCATCCTACGGCGTGGCAGGTGGCGTCGCTGTCCCGTCGTAGCCTGCGGTAAAACCAACCAGCGAGATTTTCAGCACAACTTCCTGATCCGGTGCTGCGGCAGGCACAATGCGCATGCTGGCCTCGGCGCCGGCCTTGAACTGGGCCACTTCTTCGGCGGTAAAGCCGACGCGGGCCACACATCCGGCGCGGTTGCAGAACGTGAACGGATAGCGGCGGGCGCCGGTGCCATCGACCGCAATGGTGATCTGCTCGGTCAACAGGGTTTCCAGCGGGGCGACAATGGTGGCACCGGCAGCTGCCTGACCACCGGGGGGCAGTGGGAACATGCTGATTTCGGCCACGGCATTGCCATCGGCATCCTTGAGCAACTGATACAACTGGCAAGGATCCTCGCCGGTTTCAGCCTTGAGGCAGCGCAACGACCAGTCGCCGAAAGGCTCTCCTCTGCTATAAGTTTCGCCCACTTGCGGCGGGCCGGCTTCGACCGGGGCACCCATGTTGAGATCTGAGGCAGGATCAGCCGCCGGATCAGTGGCGGGGGTGGCCGCCGGGTCAGCTGCCGGGTCGGTTGCCGGGTCGGGGGCATCCTGTGCGACCAGTGGCGTGGCTGCGGCCAAAAAGGCAAGTGCGGCGAAAAGCTTAAGCGGATTGAACATCTTGGCGTCCTGAAGTTTGCTACTCAAAGCGCTCTGTACCATGCGGCTTTCGTAGTGTCAGGGCAAAATGCAGTGAACAGGCCCGGTTCGGCAGGTTCGCACCCCGGTGCAATCAAAAAAGGGGCCCTGGCAAGGACCCCTTTCAATTTCTTCTCCCTGTCGGACTTGGCCGACTGATTTTTCGGACGCTACGC
>JANOMH010000757.1:0-1677 GCA_031420215.1 Rhodobacterales bacterium
GCAGTTTTCAGGCATTGAACGGCTGCCCTGTTCCTTGGTCCAGCGCGACAGTTGCGGCCCCACATTATACACTCCCCCCCAGACAGGATAACCCATGCGCACCTATCATCCCGTTGATTTCACAAAGGTTTCACTGACCGGTCAATTCTGGGCCGAACGGATGGAAACCGTGCTGACCCGGACTATCCCCAGCCAATATGCCAAGCTTGAGGAATCGGGCATTCTGGAATCGCTGGAATTGAAAAACCCGCCCCCGCCCCTGCGCATCCCCCGCTGGCCCGGAGGCCATACCCATCAGGTGTTCTGGGACAGCGACATCGGCAAATGGATCGAAGCCGCCGGATACGCCCTGCGCCACCGCCGCGATCCGGTGATCGAGGGTCAGGTCGAGGGGATCGTGGACCGGATGGAGGCGGCCCAATTGCCCGACGGCTATCTGAACTTCTGGTATCAGGGCCACGAGTTGGATTTGCGCTGGACCAACCTGCGCGACCGCCATGAATTGTATAATTGCGGGCATCTGCTGGAAGGGGCGATTGCCTATTTCCAAGCCACGGGCCGCCGTCGGATGCTGGATGTGCTGGAACGCTACCTTGACCATATCCGCCTGACATTTGGTCTGGGCGAGGGGCAAAAGCGCGGCTATCCGGGGCATCAGGAAATCGAGATTGCGCTGGTCAAACTTTACCACCTGACCGGGGACCGCAAACAACTCGACCTTGCCGCCTATTTCATCAACCAACGCGGTGCACAGCCGCATTATTATGATGAGGAAGCTATCGCGCGGGGCGATGACCCCAAAGATTACGGGCAAAAGACCTATGAATATGCCCAGGCGCATATCCCCGTGCGCGACCAGACCAAGGTTGTTGGCCACGCCGTGCGGGCCATGTACATGTACACTGCAATGGCCGATCTGGCCGCCGATCTGGACGATGCGGGGCTGAAACATGCCTGCGAGGTGCTGTGGGATGATGTGACCACAACCCGGATGTATGTGACCGGCGGCTTTGGCCCCTCTGCGTCGAATGAGGGATTCACCACCGACTACGACCTGCCCAACGACACCGCCTATGCCGAAACCTGCGCCTCGGTTGCGATGATTTTCTGGGCGCAGCGGATGCTGAATCTGGACTTGGACGGGCGCTATGCCGACATGCTGGAACTGTCGCTGTTCAACGGCACCTTGGCCGGATTGTCGCGCGATGGGACGCATTATTTCTATGAAAACAAACTGGAAAGCGACGGGTCGCACCAGCGTTGGCCATGGCACCCCTGCCCTTGCTGCACGATGAACGTGTCGCGGCTGGTGGCCTCGGTTGCGGGCTATTTCTATTCGGTCAGTGCGGACAGTATCGCGGTCAATCTGTATGGCGGGAACGTTGCCGACTTGGAACTGGGCGGGCGCAAGGTACGCATTACCGAAACCTCGACCTATCCATGGTCGGGCGCGATCAGCGTCAGGGTTGATCCCGAAGGATCGGGCGAATTTGCGCTTAAGCTGCGGGTGCCGGGCTGGGCCAAGGGGGCAACCGCCACGCTGAACGGGGTGGCTGTTGATGTGCCCAAAAATCTGGAAAAAGGTTATCTGGTGATCCGGCGGAATTGGGCCGCTGGCGATACTGTGGCGCTGAACCTGCCGATGCAGCCCATGCGCATCTATGCCAACCCAAAGGT
>JANOMH010000758.1:0-2083 GCA_031420215.1 Rhodobacterales bacterium
ACCGAGATCGCGCAATTGTGCGACCGGGCCACGGTGCTGCGTGACGGAGAGACGGTAGGTGATCTGCCGATTGAGGCCGGGGTTGAGGAGCGGGTGGTAGAGCTGATGTTGGGCGCTGCTTTGACGCCGGCCAAAGCGACGATTGGCAATGTGACCGCCCTCCGCCCCGGCCCAGCCCGCCTGTCGGTGCGCAATCTTGCCGCCGGGTCGAAGCTGGCGGATGTGTCGTTCGACCTGCGCCGGGGCGAAGTGTTAGGCGTTGTCGCCCTTGAGGGACAGGGGCAGGACGAGCTGTTCGACGTGCTCGGCGGGTTTCGGCGGGCCACCGGCGGCACAGTTGCGGTTGACGGCCAGCCGGTCAGCTTCCGTCACCCGGCAGATGCGATTGCCATGGGGCACAGGCTGGTGCCCGGCAACCGCGCCGATGCGCTGCTGATGTCGCGGTCGGTGCGCGAAAACATCGCTTTGCCCGCCGTCGCCCGGCCCCGCAACTGGGGCCCGATTGCGATGCTGGCCGAGGCGGTCAAAGTGACATCGGCCATTGACCGCCTGCAGATTGATACCCGCGCGCAGGGCGAGGTGCGCAGGCTTTCGGGCGGCAATCAGCAGAAGGTCACCATTGCCCGCTGGGTCGCGGCGGGGGTGGATACGCTGCTGCTGTTCGACCCGACGCGCGGCATCGACGTGCGGACCAAGCGGCAGATTTATACGTTGGTTCGCGAATTGGCGGAGCAGGGCGCGGCGGTATTGTTCTATACTTCGGAACTGGCGGAAATCCCGCAAGCCTGCGACCGGGTTGCGGTGATTTTCAACGGCCGGCTGGTGACGATCATGGATGCAGCGGGCGCGGATGAGCCCCGGCTGATGCGGGCGGCTTATGGATTGGCGACAGCATGATCGGGATCGTTCAGCGCAATGGATGGGTGGCGGGGCTGGCGGTTTTGCTGGCATTGCTGCTGCTGGCCACCAAAATCATCCAGCCGAATTTCGGGGCCTCAGGAATGGAATCACTGGCCCGCGCTGCCGTGCCCTTTGCTTTTGCCACAGCGGCGATGGCAATCGTGGTCATCGCAGGCGGGATTGACTTGTCCGTCGCGGCGATGATGGCGGTGGCCAGTGTCACCGCTGCCCGGCTCATGGTGGGGGCGGGTGATGGGCAGACCGTGTTGATTGTCATCGGCGTTCTGGCGCTGGGCGGGCTGATGGGGGCGATCAACGGCATCCTGATCGTGCTGACCCGGGTGCCTGACATCGTGGCGACGCTGGCGATGCTGTTTGTCTGGGAGGGGGTGGCCCTGCTGATCCTGAACACGCCCAGCGGGGCGGCGACCCAGTGGTTGCGCGACCTGATCCTGAGCAGTGTTGGTCCGGTCCCGAAATCGCTGATCTTTATCGTCGTGTTCCTTGCCCCGGCCTGGCTGCTCCTGCGGCGCACGCAACTGGGGCTGGCGATCTATGCCATTGGCAGTGATCCCACTGCGGCGTTCCGGTCCGGTGTGCCGATTGGCAAGACCCGGGTGGCGGCCTACTGCATTGCGGGGATTTTGGCCGCGATGGGCGGGCTGACCCTGACGATGAGCACCGGGATAGGAGAGCCGATCCCCGGCCCCTATCTGCTGGCCAGCGTGTCCGCCGTGGTTCTTGGCGGCGTATCCCTGACGGGGGGCAAGGGCGGGCTGATCGGGCCGGTCATTGCGGTGCTGATCCTGCGGCTGGTGCGGATGGACCTGACGCTGTTGTCGGTTGATCCCAATGTCACCACGATTGTCGAGGGCACGATCATGGTGGTGGTGGTGATGCTGGGTGGGCTGCTGGCGATGAAGGGGCGCAGGGCATGAACATCAGGCGCATCCTGCGGGATAACCCGCTGATCCCGCTGGTCCTGCTGCTATTGGCGCTGGTCGCGGCGCTGGAGATCATGCAGCCCGGCATCGTCAATCAACGCTGGATCGGCAATACGATCAAATTCGCGGTCCCACTGGCGATGCTGGCCGCCTGTCAGACCCTGACCATGTATACCGGCGGGATTGACCTGTCGGCCTCGGTGGTGGCGACGATGGTGGCCTTTGTGACCGCTACCCAA
>JANOMH010000759.1:0-1872 GCA_031420215.1 Rhodobacterales bacterium
ATCCCGCGCACCTTGCAGATGTCGCTGTCAGGCGTGCGGGAACTCAGCATCATCGGCACCCCGCCGATCGACCGGCTGGCAATCCGCACCTATGTCAGCGAATTTGACTCGATCACCATCCGCGAGGCGCTGCTGCGTGAACATTATCGCGGCGGGCAATCGTTTTTCGTGGTGCCCCGGATCAGCGACTTACCAGAGATTGAGGCGTTCCTGCGTGACCAGGTGCCCGAAGTCACTGTCGTCGTGGCCCATGGCCAGATGGCCGCAGGTGAACTCGATGACCGGATGAATGCGTTTTACGACGGCAAATACGACGTGCTGCTGGCCACTACAATCGTTGAATCCGGCCTCGATATTCCCACCGCCAACACGATGATCGTGCACCGCGCCGATATGTTCGGGCTGGCGCAACTTTATCAAATCCGGGGGCGGGTGGGCCGGTCGAAAACCCGCGCTTACGCCTATCTGACCACCAAACCCCGGATGAAACTGACCCCGGCGGCGGAAAAACGGCTGCGGGTTTTAGGGTCACTCGACACGTTGGGCGCAGGGTTTACCTTGGCCAGTCAGGATCTGGACATTCGCGGCGCGGGCAATCTGTTGGGCGAGGAACAATCGGGGCAAATGCGCGAGGTCGGCTATGAGCTGTATCAGCAAATGCTGGAAGACGAAATTGCCCGGATCAAATCCGGCGGCGGCGAGGGGCTGGTTGATGACGGCCATTGGGCGCCGCAAATCAATCTGGGCGTTCCTGTATTGATCCCAGAGGCTTACGTACCCGATCTTGATGTGCGTCTTGGCCTGTATCGCCGCCTGTCCGACCTGTCGTCCAAGGTCGAATTGGAAGGGTTTGCCGCCGAGCTGATCGACCGTTTCGGGGCCTTGCCCAAAGAAGTGAATACCCTGATGCTGGTCGTGCGGATCAAGGCGATGTGCAAAAAGGCCGGCATTGCCAAGCTGGATGGCGGACCCAAAGGTGCCACGGTGCAATTTCATCAAGATAAGTTCGCTTCGCCCAAGGGGTTGGTCGATTATCTGAATGACCAAAAAGGCACCGCCAAAGTCCGCGACAACAAGATTGTGATCGCCCGTGATTGGGCCTCGGAAAACGACAAAATCCGCGGCGCATTTGCCATTGCCAAAGATCTTGCCGACAAAGTGGCCGAGGTGAAAAAGGCCAGGATCGCCGATAAACCGGCTTGAGTGACAGTCTGACAAGGCCATGTTAGAGCGCTGTTGAGCCCAGAGGTGAATGCCAGAATGCCGCAGATTTCAATTGTGATCCCCTGCCATAACGAAAGCGGAAATATCGCCGCCCTTGTGGCCGAGGTGTTCAAAGTCATCCCGGCGGATATGTTGGGCGAGCTGATTGTGGTCGACGATGCCTCGACCGATGGATCATCGACCGAAGTCGCCGCCTTGTTGACGGTCCACGCCAAGTTGCGGCTGCTGAAAAATGACAAGAACGCCGGGCAAAGTGCATCGGTCCGCAACGGGGTCAAGGCGGCCCGGTTTGATCTGATTGCGACAATGGACGGCGACGGACAAAACCCGCCCGCCGATATCCCCCGGCTGGTGGCGGTCTGGCGGGCCGAGGGGCCACATCTGGTCGGCGGGCACCGGACCCAGCGGCGCGATACCTGGTCCAAACGCTGGGCCTCAAAGGCCGCCAATGCCCTGCGCCGGGCGCTGCTGCGCGATGATTGTCCCGATACCGGCTGCGGGCTGAAAGTGTTCGAACGCGACCGGCATCTGGAATTGCCGTTTTTTCAGGGCCAGCACCGCTATCTGCCGGCGCTGTTCCGGGCACAGGGGCTGACCGCAGCGTTCATTCCGGTCGGCGACCGCGCCCGCGCGCACGGAAAATCGAAT
>JANOMH010000760.1:0-4846 GCA_031420215.1 Rhodobacterales bacterium
CTTGACCAGATCCTTGAAAATCGGAAACCGCCACGGCAGGTCGTTCAGGGACGCATAGCTGGTATAGCCCGGAAACTGGTGCTTTTCGCACCAGTTCTGCCCCGCCTCGTCATCCTCGGCAATACCCAGACAGGCATCCTCAAGGTCGTCCGGTTTCGGGGCCTTGCCCAGTTCGGACAAGGCGGCACGGTACAGGCGGGTCACAAAGAGGGAATCGATCTGGGTCATGGGCGACGGTGTAGCGGAAACGCCGGGATTGGGCGAGGGGGGCGCTCGCTCGCCCGCTCGTCGAGCGACCTCGCTCACTCCATCCCTGCCACAACCAGATCAAATCAAGTCGATTCTGTAATACAGTGCGTTGATATCACTGCGATCGAGATTTTCGAATGAGAGCCGATGACCTCCATAGGTATCAATAATGAGGTCACCGTCAGCATCGACCTTGATCATCGACTTGCTGAAGCCGTTTGGCAGCAGGTAGTCCTCTATCCTCACCCTATCTTGGCTGGTATCAAAGTCCATATAGACGGACTCGGACTTTGGCGAGCTCAGTTGGGGCCTGAACACGAAGATATCGCTACCTGCACCGCCATATAGCTCGTCCTTTGAACTACCACCACAGAGGTAGTCGTTGCCTGCTCCGCCAAATAGCTTATCGCTGCCTTCTCCACCAAAGAGTGCGTCTATCCCGTTGCCACCAAAAAGCTGATCGTTGTCCGCCCAGCCTTCAAGTCTATCGTCTCCGTCATCGCCATAGAGACGGTCATTGCCTTTTCCACCGGCAAGAAAATCCCGTCCGCCACCGGCTCGGACTACATCGTCACCGTCGTTGCCCCAAATGATGTCACTCTTGGTCGTGCCCACAAGAGTGTCGAATGATCTGGTGCCCTCGAGCAAGACACCGTTGTTGATAATCGTGAACGTACCAATTTTGTAGGTACTGGTCGACGCACTGAAGAGCCATCCATCGATGAACTTTTGGAACGACAGCGAAATGCCCATAGCTAACCTCGTTGATTGTTGCATCACGAGAATCAGCCTAAAGTTCTAAGATCTGCCTAAGGCCAGCGTTCACAAAATAACAACAATACATCAAATTCTAGCGATTTGGTAGTATTGCTGCGTATCACTAAGCGGTTGCCGAGGAAACTTAGCTGTTTTCACTTGATGTTTTAAGACTTTGTTTACTAAGTTCCATTGAAGTGAAGTTGAGCGTTGCGTCCCGGAGAACTGCATGAATGATGACTACAGCGTTAACGACCTTTACGTACCGATCTCCGAGGCTCCTGGCATCCTCAATCTTTCTCGCCTCGAACTAACCGAATGTATCCGACTTGGATTTATTGTTCCGACTAAACAGCAAGATATTCTTGGACCAGTATTCCATATGTCGGAGTTACTTGCATTCGTCACCCGATTGCGCTTGGCGAAAGTAGGATTGGCCGTCACCTTTGCTGATGGGCTACTTACGGCTCTTGAAGTCGAAGGGGATTTCCTTTGCGGTCGTGACGACGACTATATGGCAAGTATCCATTCTGCTCTGAAGCAGGGGCCAGAGCAATTACTGGCCGCCATAGATTATTTTGGGATTTCAATTGTTGAATGTGAGTTCCTCAGCCTTTATCATGGTCTGGTTGGCGACATTTCCGGCCTCATTGGAAAAGTTCAGGAAGATGAAATGATAGAGGCCTTAATTTCGAGTGATTTCGATATCCAACGCGACATTTTTTTTAATGCGCTGGCTCAATCACAGTCTCCCGATACAATTCCATTGGTTGCTTAGGCTTTAGACACATGACTGGTTCGTCGGGCCGAAAAAATAGAGAGGTACTCAGCTTGCGCGCTTTGCCATTGGATGCACATTTATTGACTTCGAAATATTCTTCCAAAGCCGCAAGCGATGGAGGAGATACCCGTTAAGACCGGATTTCAAACCAATGGTTATTCGTTTAATGCCTTACGAAACTTGATTGTGCGAACCGCTCTCGCAAAGATATCCAGCTCAAATCCAAACTCGAGCATCAACGCCCCCTCACTCCATCCCCGGCACCACCAGATCGGGCGGGCGGTGGCCGTCGGCGTGGGTCTTGATGTTGATGATGACCTTTTCGCCCATCTCGATCCGGCCCTCGACCGTGGCCGAGCCCATATGCGGCAACAGCACGACATTGGGCAGTTCGCGCAATCGCGGGTTGATCTCGGCGCCGCGTTCATACACGTCCAGCCCTGCCCCGGCAATTTCGCCGGCGCGCAGCATCCGGGTCAGAGCGTTTTCGTCGATCACTTCCCCGCGCGAGGTGTTCACGATCACAGCCGAGGGTTTCATCAGCTTCAACCGCCGCGCGTTCATCAGATGGAACGATGACGGTGTATGCGGGCAGTTGATCGACAGCACATCGACGCGGGCGACCATCTGGTCGAGCGAGTCCCAATAGGTCGCCTCCAGCGCCTGCTCCACCTCGACCCGCAGCCGTTTGCGGTTGTGATAATGGATCTGCATGCCAAAGGCGCGCGCCCGCCGCGCCACGGCCTGCCCGATCCGGCCCATGCCCAGAATGCCCAACCTCCGGCCACCGACCCGGCCGCCCAGCATGGCGGTCGGGGCCCAGCCGGACCACTCGCCCGATTGCATCAGGGCCATCCCTTCGGGGATGCGGCGGGTTACGCCCAGGATCAGGGCCATGGTCATATCGGCGGTATCCTCGGTGGTCACGCCGGGGGTGTTAGAGACCAGAATGCCCCGGCTCCGGGCCGTGGCCACATCGATGTGATCCACGCCCGCGCCATAATTGGCGATCAACTTTAACTGCGGGCCGGCTTGGGCCAGCACACGGGCATCCAGAACGTCGGTCAGCGTGGGCACCAGCACATCCGCCCGGCCAATCGCGGCGACAAGGGCCTCGCGGCTCATCGGCGTATCGTCGGTGCGCAACTCCACATCGAACAATTCGGTCATCCGGGCCTCGACGGCCTGCGGCAACCGTCGCGTCACGACAACACTTAACCGCTTGCTTGGCATGTCACGCACTCCATTGCTTTCAAACTGTCGCCCTTTGGGGCAAAATGCACGTGCACAATGCGGGGCACAAGAACTCTGCAACAGCTTGGGCAGGAATTAGGGCAGAATGCGGATGAAACCGATGTCATATCTGGCCTTTGGCCGTGGCGTAGTGGTCTGGGGCGCAGTCATCTGGAGCGTAACTACCGCCGTGGCACAGGAACTGCGGCCCCAGGCGCGACCCGAGGTGTCGGCGCTGGCTGCACCCCCTGCCGCAGAATCCCCTGCCGTCATCGCAGCCTTGCCAGACCCGGTCAGCGTGGAACCGCCGCAAGGCCCGGTTCTTGGCACCGAAACTAACCTGCCCCTGCCGCGTTATGTCTCGTTGAAAACCGGCGAGGGGAACGTGCGGCGCGGCCCGTCGATGTCGCACCGGATTGACTGGGTGTTTTTGCGCGAAGATATGCCGCTGCAAATCACCGCCGAATATGGGCATTGGCGGCGGGTGGTGGACAGCGACGGAGTCGGCGGCTGGATGAATTATTCCATGCTGTCGGGAAACCGGACAGTGCTTGTGCAGGCCGATCTGCAACCTATCTATAGCAGACCCGATCCCGGAGCCCCGCAAAACGCGGTTCTGGAACTGGGGGTCGTGGCCCAATTGGGCGAATGCCAGCCCGACTGGTGCTGGGTATCATCCGGCGGCTACCGGGGCTGGGCGCCGAAAACCGCCCTTTGGGGCGTGGACCCGGACGAAGTTCGCGACTAGAACCGCACCCCTGACCAACCGCAGGAGCCATGATGGCTATCGCCACCGAAACACGGCTGAACCTGTCAGCCGGACTATTGTCCGTTGCGGTCGCCCTAGTCCTGGTCGTGGCGAAACTCTGGGCTTTTGGCGCAACAGGGTCGCTGTCCATCGCTGCAACACTGGCCGATTCGGCCCTTGACCTGGTGATGTCCCTGGGCGGGCTGGCAGCCATCGCCTATGCTGCCAAACCAGCGGATGAGGATCACGCCTTTGGCCATACCTCGGCCGAAGATCTGGCCGCCCTTGGCCAATCCGTATTCATCCTGATCTCGGCCGGGATCATCGCCACAGCGGCGGTGCTGCGGCTTTGGTCAGGCGCGCCGTCAGAACTGGCGGCGCAGGGCATCGGCATGGCGATCATGGTGTTTTCGATCGGGCTGACCTTGGGACTGGTCGTCTGGCAGCGCCGGGTAGCGCGGCAAACCGGCAGCAAAGTCGTGGCTGCAGACAGCCTGCATTACATCGGCGACCTGATCCCCAATATCGGGGCGATTCTGGCGCTTTGGGCGTCTCACCAGTTTGGCATCGGCTCGGTGGATTCCGCCGTGGCCCTGATTGCTGCCGCCCTGATGGCGCTGGGGGCGGTGCGGATCGGCAAAGGCGCCTGGGACGCGCTGATGGACCGCCGGGCCGATCCTGCAGTTATCGCCGGGATCGGCGCGATTGCCCGCGACTTTCCGGGAGTGAACGGTTTTCACGACCTGAAGACGCGGGTCGCGGGCAGCCGGATCTTCGTCAATCTGCATATCGAACTCGACGGTGGGCAAAGCCTGAACGACGCCCATGCCATCGGCGCCGCCCTGCGCCGGGCCATCGTCGCAGCCTATCCGCGCTGCGATGTGCTGATCCACAAAGACCCGGTCCGGCCGCCAAAAAGCGGCTAAACCACCTCAAGCAACCCGCGGCCCTTGAGCAACGCGTCCACCCCCGGCATCCGACCCCGGAAGGCAGTATAAAGCTCTGCCGCATCCTGTGACCCACCCGCCGACAGGATGTGCTTTTCCAACCGGGCGGCCAAGCCCGGATCAAACGGATCG
>JANOMH010000761.1:0-3431 GCA_031420215.1 Rhodobacterales bacterium
TGGTGCGGCTATACCGAATCGCTGCCGAACAATGCTTTGGTGAACTGGGACAACCCGGCCATTTCCAATGATTTCGGTGTGCCGGTGGATGGTTGCGAGGTGCCCTGGAGCCGCGCTCAATTCGCCTTGGCCTATGACAGCGCCAGGTTGGAAAGCCCGCCCCGGTCGATCCCGGCACTGCTGGACTGGATCAAGGCGAACCCGGGCCAGTTCACCTATCCGGCCCCGCCGGACTTTAACGGCGCAGTCTTTGTCCGCCACGTGTTCTACTATGCGGCAGGGGGCGTCGATAGTCTGTTGGGCGATTTCGATCAGGCCAAATATGACGCCGCCGCCGAGAAAACCTGGGCGATCCTGAACGAAATTGAACCCTATCTGTGGCGCGAAGGGGCGACTTATCCGACCTCAATCAACCAGTTGAACGACCTGTTTGCGAATACCGAGGTGGCACTGACCTTTAACTACGAACCCAGCCAGTTCGGCATTGGTGTTGCCGCGGGCACCTATCCCGACACGGTGCGCAGTTTTGGGCTGACCGACGGGACAATTGGCAATACCAACTACACGATCATCCCGTTCAATTCGCCCAACAAAGCCGCCGCGCTCGTGCTGCAAAACGTGCTTTTATCGGCCGCGGCGCAGCTGGAAAAGGCCCGCCCCGAGATCTGGGGCACGTCGCCCGGCATTGAAATGGACCGCGCCCCGGCTGAAATTCAGGCCGCCTTCAATGCCCTGCCCGCGCATCCTTCGGTGGTCTCTGCGGCTGAACTGGGCCAAGCCGCTCTGCCCGAATTGCAAGCGGAGTGGATTTCAGCAATCGAACAGGGCTGGCTGACCAACGTCGGCCAGTGACGCTTTGACAACAGGGGCCCCGGATCAGCGCCGGGGTTCAGTCCGCCCCCCTTCTCTTGGTCTCCGCATGTCCGACCGCCTGCGCATTTTCCTTCTGCTGGCCCCGGCGATGACGATCATCGTCGTGCTGTTCTTTGGCGGGCTGGCCGTCGGTGTGGCCCGGTCATTCAACTATATGCCGGTGATCGGCCTGACCGCGCCGAACCTTGACGCCTATCGGGCAGTCCTGACGGACCGGAACTTCCTGCAATCCCTGGCGCTGAGCCTGCATATATCGCTCACTTCAACCGTTTTGTCCGCAGTCATCGCCATTGCCGCGGCATTGCTGCTGCGGCGCAGTTTCATCGGGCGGGGGGCGATCAACTTTTTGTTTCAGTTGAACCTGACAGTGCCGCATATCGTCGGCGCGGTCGGCATTCTGTATCTGTTCAGCCAATCGGGCAGTTTTGCCCGGCTGAGCCATGCCACCGGCCTGATTGAACGGCCAGCCGATTTTCCGGCGCTGGTGTTTGACCCCTATGCCATCGGGATCATCCTGCACTATGTCTGGAAAGAGGTGCCGTTCATCGGCGTCATCGTTTTGGCCCAGATGCAGGCGCTGGGGACCGATTACGAAGCTGTGGCGCGGTCGCTCGGGGCCAGCCGCTGGCAGGCGTTCCGGCATGTGCTGCTGCCGCTGATCTTTCCGGGGGCACTGTCGGCCAGTGTGATCGTCTTTGCCTTTACCTTTGGGGCCTATGAAATTCCCGCGATTCTGGGGGCCAGTCACCCGCAGGCATTGGCAGTGCTGGCCTACAAAAGTTACACCGACGTGGATCTTGCCGCCCGGCCGCAGGCCATGGCGATGGCAGTGATTATCGCGTTGTTATCCGGGCTGATGATCTGGCTCTATCTCCGGGCCACCCGCGCTGGGATTCAGAGATGAAGCGCGAACCGCTGTGGTTCCGGTCGCTGACCCTGTTGTCGGGGGTGTTTCTGATTGTCTGGCTGGTGTTGCCGCTGGTGCCGCTGCTGATCTGGTCCTTTGCGCGCGGCTGGCGGTTCCCCGACATCCTGCCGCAGCAATGGTCGCTACAGGCATGGGAGCTGGCCTTTTCGGCGCGCTCGGGCGTGCTGGACAGTCTGGGCATCACCACGCTGATTGCGACGATGGTGACGGTGCTGTCCATCCTTGTCGGGGTGCCGGCGGGTCGGGCGCTGGGCCTCTACCAGTTTCGGGGCAAAGGGCTGATCGAGCTGATCATCCTTGCGCCAGTCATCGTGCCCGGCATCGCTGTGGCGCTGGGACTTCACGCTGTGTTCATCAATCTGGGGCTGACCAACACAGTCGCCGGGGTGGTGCTGGTGCATCTGGTGCCTACGCTACCCTATATGGTGCTGGTGATGGCCGGGATCTTTGCCAATTATGATCCGGAGTTTGAGCAACAGGCCCGCAGTCTTGGGGCCTCTCCCATGCAGACTTTCTGGTATGTTACCTTGCCCGCCATCCTGCCGGGGATCATTGTCGGCGGCCTGTTTGCGTTTCTGGTGTCATGGAGCCAATATGTCCTGACCTTGCTGATCGGGGGTGGGCGGGTCATCACGTTGCCATTGTTGTTGTTCAACTTTGCCAACGCCGGGCGCAATGACATTACCGGAGCGATTGGGATTGTCTATATCCTGCCCGGTCTTGTCATTCTGCTGTTTACAGCCCGGCATCTGTCTGGAAGCAACGCCGCCGTCGGGGGCATTGGCCGCCTGTGACCCAAGTCCTTTTGACCAACCTGAGCAAGACTTACTCCGGTGCGACTGGGCCAGCACTGGACAGGCTGACGCTTGACATCGCCTCGGGCGAACTGACTGCGCTGCTGGGGCCGTCTGGCTGTGGCAAAACCACGGTGATGAAAATGATCGCGGGCCTGCTGGAGCCTTCGGCGGGCGACATCAGTTTTGACGGTCGCTCGATCCTGCGCGAACAACCCGAAAACCGGGGCGTAGTGCTGGTGTTCCAGAACCACCTGCTGTTTCCCACTATGTCGGTCGCCGACAATGTCGGCTTTGGCCTGCGGATGCGCAAAGTGGCTAAGGCGCAGATTGCCTTCCGCGTGGCACAGATGCTGGACCTGGTGAAACTGCCCGATCTGGGCCACCGCCGCCCGTCCGAACTGTCGGGCGGCCAGCAACAGCGCGTGGCCCTTGCCCGCGCGCTGATCGTCAGGCCAAAGGTGCTGCTGCTGGATGAACCCCTCTCGAACCTTGACGCCCATTTGCGGATCGAGATGCGCGACCTGATCCGGGGAATTCAAAAAGAATTGGGAATTACCACAATCTTTGTGACCCATGATCAGGAAGAGGCGGTCGTGCTGGCTGACCGGGTGGCGCTGATCCTTGATGGACGATTGCGGCAATATGATACGCCCGAGGCGTTTTACCGCCGCCCGGCTGACCAACAGGTTGCAGCGTTTTTCGGCGGGCACAATGTCCTGCCCGGCCAGTCCGAGGCGGGCCACTTTGACTGTGCGCTGGGTCGGCTTGTCTTGCCTGATGCGGCGCGGGTTGGCCCCGGCCATCTGACGTTTCGGCCCGAGGCGGTGCGGATC
>JANOMH010000762.1:0-1892 GCA_031420215.1 Rhodobacterales bacterium
ATCCTGCGCTCGGTCAGTGCCGAGGGCGGGTTCCGGCTGACCTATGGGCAGGATGCCCGGCCCCGGCAGATTGCGCAATTCCTGATTCTGGATAAACGAATGCCCCGGTCTCTGGCGTTTTGCGTGGACAAACTGCGCGACAATCTGGGCTATCTGGCCGGGGATTATGGGTCGCGATTGCCCAGCCATGACATTGCCGACCGGCTGTGTGACAGGTTCATTGCCCGGACGGTCGAAGATATCTTTGAACATGGACTACATGAGTTCATTCAGGAATTCCTGACCGCCACGGCTGTTCTGGGCCGGCAAACCGAAATCGACTATCGGTTTTATGAATGACCCACATGCTTTTACACATCAGCCACACCACTACCTACGACTATGACCAGCCGGTCACATATGCGCTGCAACAACTGCGCCTGACCCCGAAATCCACCGGGGCGCAAACGATCAGGGAATGGTCGACCACGGTCGAGGGCGGCAAAAAGCAGCTGAGTTTTGAGGATGCGCATCGCAATACGGTGGACCTGATCAGCTTTGACGCAGGCACCCGGCGGATTACGGTGCGCTGTGAAGGTACGGTGGAACTGCGCCCTACCAATGGCGTGATCGGCCAGCATGGTGGGTTCATGCCATTGTGGATGTTTGACCGGACCACGGCGCTGACTAAACCGGGCGCGGGTTGCCAGAAACTGCTGAAAACCATTGATCCCGGCCTTGGTCCGGTGCCTTGGCTACATGCACTGTCAGCGGCGATTGAGGCTACGGTCGCCTATAAACCCGGCCTGTCAAACGTCGGCTGGAGTGCCGAAGATGCGCTGTCGGCGGGGCATGGCGTGTGTCAGGACCATGCCCATGTGTTCATCGCCAGCGCTCGCGCAGCCGGCTATCCGGCCCGCTATGTATCGGGCTATCTGTTGATGGATGACGATACCCAAGGCGAGGCGACGCATGCCTGGGCCGAGGCTTATGTCCCCGAACTAGGCTGGGTCGGGTTTGACATTTCCAACGGCATTTCGCCCGATCAGCGCTATGTCCGGGTGGCAACGGGGCTGGACTATGCCGGGGCCGCCCCTGTATCAGGCATGCGACTGGGCGCGGGGGGGGAACAGCTGACCGTCGCGGTCCAGGTCCAACAACAATAACGGGCGGTTTACGATGACCTATTGCGTGGCCTTGATGCTGAAGCGGGGCCTTGTGTTCATGTCCGACACAAGGACGAATGCGGGGCTGGACAATATCTCGACCTATCGGAAAATGTTCACCTGGTCGGATGACGGGGGCAGCTGCATCACCATTCTGACGGCAGGCAATCTGGCGACAACGCAGTCGCTGGTCAGCTTGATCGACGAGCGGACCAAGGCACCGTCCGAACGCTCGCCCTCTATCCTGGGGTTGCCGTCGATGTTTCAGGTGGCCCGCTTTGTCGGAGCCACATTGCGCGATGTGATCGAGCGGCAGGCGCAGACCGGGGCGCGGGCCGACAGTGCGTTCAACGCCACGATCATCGTCGGCGGGCAGGTCAAAGGGTCGGAACCGCGGCTGTTTCTGGTTTACCCCGAAGGTAATTTCATCGAAGCCGGCGACGACACCCCGTTTTTCCAAACTGGTGAGACGAAATATGGCAGGCCCATTCTGGTTCGCGCCTTTGACCCCGAGATGAGTTTCGAGGCGGCGGTGAAACTGCTGCTGGTCAGCTTTGATTCAACGATCAAAGCGAATTTGTCGGTCGGTCTGCCGCTGGATTTGCAGCTGTATGAGACGGGTAGCCTGACAGCGGGATTGCACCGCCGGATTGACCGGGACGATGCGTATTTTCAGGCGATTTCGGCCGGGTGGGGCAATGCTTTGAAACGCGCGTTCGACAGTTTGCCGGATGTGACATTGTAAGG
>JANOMH010000763.1:0-7616 GCA_031420215.1 Rhodobacterales bacterium
AGGATCCGGCCGATCAGTGTGATCCGCGGATCGTTACGCAGCTTTTGAAACTCGTCCCACTCTGCGCGCGCTGCGGGATCGGCGGCCAGGGTTTGCTCGAGCACATCGTCTGCGTCAGTCCCCATGGTGCGCAGTTTGAACAGGCGGAACAGGCGGCCATCGCGACCCACACGGTCCTGCATATAGATCGGTGCGTGCCCATCCATTGCCACAATCGTGCCCAAAATCAGCAGAACGGTCAGGACCGGCACGCTGGCAAACGTCACAATCAACAGGTCAAAGACCCGTTTCATGATTCGGGCGTATATATTAAGTGTATTGCTGTGCGCCGCCACAACCTTAACGGGAGAAGAAATTCCCGCAATTTCGCCACGATATTGGTAAGTCACGATATTCCCTCCCCAGGGAAAAAAACGATGCGGCGAAACACAAAAAACGGTCCGGCAACGGCAAACCGAATTACCCAAAATTCATCCGTGCACCCAAACCTTCCGCACCTACGGAAAGCTTGCGTGTCTGGCCAAAAAATCCTTATGGATCAATAGTCTACAGAACCCCTACCACCAAGGACTACCCCCCTAAGGCAGTCAAACCTACTTAAACTCCAGCACGACATCAGATACATCAAGTTCGTAACAATTGAACCTCTCCATTGGTTCCATTTAGCGTCAACGTTAGCAAGTGGGGTTAGAAAATTGTGATCAGGCCTGATAACCCCATTGACCAGGTGGACATTGCCGGTGCGCAATAACGCCACAGTGCGCAATCGCGGCTTCTAAGGCCTATGTGCCGCGAACAAAAGGGGGAAATCTTAGCCATTCCGCTCACCGGCGCGGATGGGGTTGGCGCCACAAATTCCGATGATTTTGTGTCGTGACAGGAAACAAACCCGGCCAGTTCAGGCATATTATGGCAAAATTTGAAACAATAGTCGGGATTTTTGTCATTCCTGCACCGTTATGATGCGAACTGCGGTCTGGTGACGGCTGACCCAGTCACACAGCCATGAAAGCATCGGCAAACCATGAATGTGGCAATCTTGTGGCAGCACTCGGGCAAAGTATTGGCTGTTTTGTGATGAGGGGCGATTGAAAATACATCTTTAAGGCGAGGCTCGCTTGCGCAACAAAGTCGGGTAATCCGGCTTATTGTTCGGCAACCGCAAAACTTTGAAGCTCGGCAAAGTAGCTCCACGTCAATCCTGCACCCGGCAGGCCCACATGATTCGTCGCCCGGACCTTGCGAGCGCTATTTTAGGACAAGCTTTCAACGGGCCATATCTGATCCGTCAGCCTGGCGCAGTACACGATCCGGACGCTGCATTGAATTTGCCGGCTCTCCATTCCTAAAAGGGGTGCAGAGGTTTGCCCAAAGCCGGATTCCGACAAAATTCGCAACAAGCTGTTGGCATTATGGTTGGGGCGTGTTCCACTAACCCAGAGGGATTTAGTTCAATGTGAACCTATGCTAGTGCATTGATATTAAGTTGTTTTCGTATCATTCTTGTGGTGCCGACGCATCCTGCCCCCATTTTCGAAGCTTTCCCCTCGCCCTGGCCGATATTCTTGCCATGTTTTGGCCACACCGCCCCGGCTTGGCTGTCGCAATGGGCGGGGCCAGCACTTGGCAGGCCCGGACAAACGGCCGATTGAGTGAGGCGAAACATGCAAAATTCTGCAGCAGAGATGCATCCCGACGGGCTTTATCTGGATGAATTGTCACCAGGGCAGACCTTGTTGCGGGGCCAGTACCGGATTGAACGTTACCTCAACAGCGGCGGGTTCGGGATCACCTATCTGGCGCGCGACAGTCTGGACCGTTTGGTTGTCATCAAGGAATGCTATCCCGGCGCATTGTGTCACCGGCAGGATGCAACCGTGCGGCCCAGATCACGCACCTTGCATGGCGAATTCCGCGCGATGGTCAGCCTGTTCCTGCGCGAGGCCCGCAACCTGTCAAAGCTGCGCCATGCGAACATCGTGGGCGTGCATCAGGTGTTCGAGGACAATGCGACCGCCTATATGGCACTTGATCTGGTCGACGGGCGCGATCTGCTGGAGATCATCGAACAGGGTGCTGACACCCTGCGCCCCACGGATGTGCAGGCGATCCTGTTGCGGTTGCTAGACGCAGTCGCCTTCATGCACGGCCACGACATCCTGCACCGCGACATTTCACCCGACAACATTCTGATCACAACCAAAGGCGAACCGGTATTGATCGATTTTGGTTCAGCCCGGGAAGATGCGACCAAAGCCAGCCGCGTCCTGACAGGTGTTCTGATGGTCAAGGACGGCTATTCGCCACAGGAATTCTATATCGCCAATAGCAAGCAACTCCCTTGCAGCGATTTATACGCCCTGGGTGCCACCTTCTATCATGTCATTGCCGGAGCGCCGCCGCCCAACAGCCAGACGCGCCTGGCCGCCATCGCCACCGGTGACAAAGACCCCTGTTTGCCGCTAGCGGGCCGGTTTAGTGCCTTTGCCCCGCCTTTTCTGGCGGCGATTGATCAGGTGATGAATGTCTTTCCCGGCGACCGAATCCAGACAGCCGGGGAATGGGCAAAGGCGATTGACCCCGCCCGCCGGCACGAAGCCGCCCTTGCCGACGTGAAGCGCGATCAGTCGATCGAACTTTCGATTACCCGGCTGATGACCGAGGCTAATGCGGTTGGGCCGGATTTCAATCAGCCGCTGGCAAAGCTGGACTTGCCTTTGCCCGAACCGCCGGTTCCGCGCGTGCTGGAATACATCGGCTTTGATGATGACGACCCGCCCGAACCGCCAGACCCGCCTCAGGTCGCGCAGTGTGTTGCGGATGTCGACTTGATGCCGCCGCCCCGCTGGCAAGGCCGGCTGATCCGCGCCACGGCTGCGGCCATTGTCGTAGGAATTGGTGCCTCACTATTGGCCCCAATCGGCAAAGTGGTGGTGCAAGCGGTATTTCTGTCGGGCCCCTCCAGCGGCCTGACCCAATCGCAAGGTTAAGGCGTGACCTTGGTTGCAATGAACCAGATGTTCACACTGTTGACCGACAATTCCACGGAACACGCATCCGTTTGAGCGGATCAGAGACAATGTAGGGCAGGCAAATGATTCGATTGAACAGGATTTTTGGCCGGAAGTCAGAGGGCGACCCTGGTCTTCCCGCCGACCAATCCCCCGACATCCCAAGCGTCGAGGATCCGACATTTGCGCTGCGCCTGCGACGTGCTGCAGCTGCGGCTGACGATGCCGGCCCCTTGACCGAGACGGCGGCCCATGCAGCCCCCAGAACCGTGCAACCGCCGCCCCGACTGAATTGCGACCCGGATAAATCCGGGGTGGACTGGGACGAGGACCTTGCTGATGACTATCTTGCGAGCCAAGAGAGCGGTTTGGCTCAGCTTGATCCGGCCCAGGCAAATTGGTCTGACGTGGCCGTTCCCAGGCAGAAAGCTTTGGATGTAGCGCCCGAAATGCCGGCTGACCGGACCACCCTCGCCCTTCCTGCAGACGAAAGGGCAGCCATGGCGCAACGCCAGTTAGCGGCTGCCCAGAAGTCTGGCCATCTTAGTCCTGAACCGACAGCTCACGTTGATTTGTCGAACGCCGACATGCCAGATGCGGGGCGGGTGGGCCGCCGGGCCGGTCGGGTCAAGACCCGGCTTTTGGGTTTTGACCCGACACAGGGCCTGACAAATGACCCCATCGAAGCGGTGCGACAGGCCGCCCCGGCGCAACAAGACCGATTTCCGGCGGGCTGGATTGTTGTGGTTCGGGGGCCGGGGCGCGGCGCGTTCTTTCCGATTTTTAACGGAGTGTCGCAGATCGGGCGTGGCGACGATCAGGCGATCAAACTCGATTATGGTGACAGCAGCATCTCGCGCAGCAACCATGCCGCTATTGCCTATGACGATGAACAGAATGGCTTTTTCCTCGGACATGGCGGCAAAACCAACATCATCCGGTTAAACGACCGGCCCGTGGTCAGCACCGAACAGCTGCACCATCACGACAAGATCAGAATAGGAGAGACGACACTGCTGTTTGTTGCCCTTTGCGGCACCTCGTTTCAGTGGGGCCCAGACACAGACGGATCACAAGATTTTGGCTGATTTGCAGTTTGACGTGACGACGGCGCAATGCCTCGGGCAGCGCGACTGCCAAGAGGATGCGATCATCGCACATTTCGCGCAAGGCAGCGATCTGGGGTTTGTCGTATTGGCAGACGGCATGGGTGGCCATGCGGCCGGCGACATCGCCAGCAAAATCGTAGTGACCGAGGTTTTCAGTGAGCTGATCTTTCAAACCGGCGATCCGGTCGGATTGCAAACCTCGATGGGGACTAAACTGAACGACGCCCTGCAAACTGCAAATGCCTGCATCGCGGCCTATGTTGCCCTAAACCCTGCCACCAAAGGCATGGGGGCCACGCTTGTCGCGCCGGTGATTGTGGGTTGGTCGCTGTGGTGGATTTCAGTGGGCGACTCGCCCCTGTTCTTGTTCCGCAACGGCCTGCTTCAGCAATTGAACGAAGACCATTCACTTGCGCCGCAGATTGATTTCATGGCGGCACAGGGCCTGTTGGACAAAGACAGCGCGCGCGATCATCCAGACCGCAATGTGCTGACCTCTGTTTTGTTCGGCCAAAACGTGTCGCGGATCGATTGCCCGAGTGATCCGCTGACATTGCAGGACGGCGACCTTTTGATTGTGGCCAGCGATGGCCTGCAGTTTTTGGACAATACCCACATATCGGCAACGCTGCAGACCCATGCTGGCAGGACAAGTGCGGATATCGCCCAAGCGCTTTTGGCGGAACTTGACCATCTTGATGACCCTGATCAGGACAATGTTTCATTCTGCATTATCAAAGTGAAATCTACTGCCCAGGAACGCGCCACCGATCTTGCCACATGGCGGCGTCATCCGGTCAGCCTGGGTGCGACAGGCCAATGAACGCGGGGAATGCGGCCAGCCTCGGGCAGCAGTTGGAAAGTGCATTGCTAGCCCCGCTAAAACCTGAAGTCGCAAACTTGGGTGCCCGGCTGTTGGCACGCCTGGATCGCCGGGTCCACATTGCTATCATCGGCCCCCCCGGCGCTGGCAAAACCCGGCTGGGTGAACTGCTTGCCCAACAATCCGACCTGTCCGAGTGCCTGTTGTTTGAATTGTCGACAACCAGCGATGATGCTGACCTTTGCACTGCGGCGGGTCGGGCGGACATTGCCCTTTGGTGTGGACAGACATTTGGGGCCGCTGATCTGGCACTATGGTCCAAAATGCCAGACAGGCTCAAGGATCACAGCTTTTTGGTTTTGACCAAGGCCGACAGTTTGGCCGCACAGGGGCAGTTGCAGTCAACTCTTGCGCTGCTGCGAGACATTGCCGCCGAAGAATTTCTGCAGGTGTTCCCGGTCGCGGCCTTGCAGGGACTTGCGGCATCTGGCCCCAATGCGACCAACGCGGGTGCGGCACTTCGGGCCAGCGGTGCCGAGGCGTTGAAGCAGGCAATATTGCGGCAGATTGCGCAGGCTCGTGGTGCGGTGCGCGACAGTGTTCTGGTGTTTCTGGACCGGTATGGTGCCACAGAATGGGCTGTAGCAGCCGCACAAAGCGAACCGGTCGCGCCCGCAAATCCAGTTGTGCCCCAGATTTCGGAACTTTGGGCACCAAGCCATGACTATCTGGCCGCGCGGGCGCGCGATCTGGCCAGCGCGCAGGCTTTGCCGGCCACGGAAAAAGCCCGCCCTGTCATGCAACATTGCTGTGAAACCATCGACGGCCTTGTGGGTCTGCTCCCGGTTCAGTCAGCCTTGATTGGAGCGCAAGCGACATTGGCCCAAGAGATCTTGGCCGTGGCTGACACTATGGTGCTGTTGCAACTGGAAGGCGGCGCAAGGTCGGCGATTGACGGAATGGCGCTACTCCTGCAGCTGCGCCGCGACATTGCTGTATGCTCCCTCTCATAGAATTCTATTTAATATCAATATTCTAAGATTTTAGCTGCCGTAGAAACACCACATTTCAGCGCAAATCATTGGCCAGTTGGGCTGCGATGCGCATCAGTCCGACACCTGATTTGCGCAACGGTCAATGCACAAATCCGATGTGGTCAACCAGCCGTTCGACCGTGTTTTGGGGGATATGAAAATGAATGCGCATAATCAGGTTGACCGTGACGGTCTCGGCCAGCAGACCAAAGCAGGCCTGCGTGGCAGCGGATTAGAGGGGCTTGCCACTTTTACCGCGCGGGTTGAAAAACTTCGCCTTGCCCTGCTGCGTCTGGCCCGCATCGGTGACCGGGAAACCAAGAAAGCCGCCTTGCGCCTTGTCCATCAGCTGAACGCGGTCGAGCCGAGTGTGACGATGATCGGCCAGGTCAAATCGGGCAAGACAACCTTGGTCAATGCGATGATCGGTCTGCCCGGCCTGCTGCCTGCCGATGTGAACCCCTGGACCTCGGTTGTCACCACGCTGCATCTGTCGCCCCCGTCGCATGATGTCAAACAAAGTGCCCGGTTTCGATTTTTTGACGAAGAGGAATGGGGCCGTCTGATTGAAAGCGGCGGCAGAATTGGCGAACTGGCCAGCCGCGCCGGGGCAGATGACGAGTTGGAAAAAGTCCGCGCGCAAATCAACGAGATGCGGGCAAAGTCACGCAAGCGACTGGGCCGAAAATTCGAACTGCTGTTGGGGCAAGAACATGATTATGGCTACGTCGACCGGGACCTGATCCAGCGCTATGTTTGTCTTGGCGACGATTTTGATGACGCTGAAAATACGGACAGCAATCAGGGGCGTTTTGCCGATATCACCAAATCCGCCGATATTTATCTGCCTAGCCCAAGGGTGCCGATGCGCCTGTGCATTCGCGACACGCCGGGGGTCAATGACACGTTCATGATGCGCGAACAGATCACCATCAACGCAATCCGCGACAGCCGGCTTTGCGTTGTTGTGCTGTCTGCCCATCAGGCGCTGACCTCGATGGATATGGCGCTGGTCCGCCTGATTGCCAATGTGAAATCCCGTGAAGTGTTGATCTTTGTGAACCGGATTGACGAGTTGGCCAACCCTGCGATCGAAGTCGCCGAAATCCGCAAGCGTATTCTTGAGACTTTTGCGGCCCTGAATGGACCTGTTGATCCACAGATTATTTTTGGCAGCGCCCTGTGGGCGAGTGCCTGCCTTGATCGCAAACTGGGAAACTTACCGGGTGACAGTGCGGCCGCCTTGCTGAACTGGGCTGAAGTGGCGGCCCGACCGCCAACAGAGTCCGGGTCCACTGCGGACATTGTGACAGAGCTTTCCGGCATACCAGAGTTATACCGCGCCATTGCTGAACGGATTGTTGAAGGTGTCGGACACGAGGCGGTTCAACGCATCGCCCGAACCGCGCTGAACCTCGCCAAAGGGGTGCAGGCGGCGGACCGGCTGATCGCATTCGAGGTTAGTCGAAAGGCAACGTCTGGCCTGAGTTCGGACCAGGTAACTGCGCAGTTTGACCGGCTGCAATCCGAATGTCTGGCGGCCCTGACTGATGCAGTCGCGCTGACTCTGACCGATTATGGCGAACGGTTGGACCGGGCGCATCGCAGCTTTCTGGAACGGGCGACCTCTGCCCTGATC
>JANOMH010000764.1:0-3404 GCA_031420215.1 Rhodobacterales bacterium
GTAACCAGCGTCACCGAAACATGGCCGTCGCAGCCCAATTTGCCGAGGCTTTCGCGCGCAAAACCTGCATCGTGCAAAAGCCGCAGGCCCGGCAGTTTGGCGTCGAACCCCGGACGCCGCAATAGCAGGCCATGCGCTGCGTCCGCGACCACAACCGTGTCCTGCGCCATTTTCCCGCGCCGTGACTTGGCCAGCCGCGCAATCTCGGTCGCGGCCAGATCTGCGGCCGCCTCGCCGACCCATTCGCCGAGCAGGGTCTGGCTTTGGCCACCTTGATCCCAGGCGCGGATCTGCAGCTGAACCGGCTTTGTCCCCGGAAAATGCATCCGTTCCACCGCCAACCCGGCCAGATGCCGCAGCGATAGCAGCGGTTTCGCGGCGTCAGCAGACGGGCCCCGGGCGATCAGGCTGCGCAGGGCTTCGGGAGAGGGCTGGGTGCAAGGCGAAGGGTCCATGATGGTCAAATAACGCGCTGCGTCACAAAAGGCGGCTCACAGGGGGTAAATCCACGGTCCTGCAGTTGAACAACCCGATCGGCCAGCGTCAGCGACAGCGCGTCATGCGCCACAAGAAGCGTGGTGCGGCCATTGGCGACTATTTTCAGCGCTCCGATCAGATCGCGTGCGGTTCGGGCGTCCAGCCCGGTAAGCGGCTCGTCCAGGATCAGGATGGGGGCATCGCGCAACAGGGCCCGCGCAATGGCAATGCGCTGGCGCTGGCCACCCGACAGGGTCTCGCCCCGTTCGCCCACCATGGTGTTATAGCCATCGGGCAACCGCCGGATGAAAGTATCGGCCCCGGCGGCCACAGACGCCGCAAGGATTTGCTCCTCGGTGGCGTCCAGCCTGCCATAGGCGATGTTGTCGCGCAACGACGTGGCAAAAAGGACAGCCTCCTGCAGCACCACTGCGATCTGATCGCGCAGACTGTTGATTGTGAAATCGCGCAAGTCATGACCGTCGACGGTGACGCGGCCCTCCTGCGGGTCGTAAAACCGCATCATCAATTTGGCGACGGACGATTTCCCTGCCCCGCTTGGCCCCACCAGCGCCACCGTCTCTCCGGGTCGCAAGTGCAGCGTGGCATTCTCCAGCACGGGGGTGCCGCCAGGGTAGGAAAATGTCACCCCTTCAAGCGTTACACGGCCCAGAACGATGTGCTCTTCGGTTGCCCCCGGCGGATCGGTCACGTCTGGCTCAATGTCGAGGATCTCTAACAGCCGCTCGCCGCTTGCGGTGGCCTTGCCGATCCGCGCGGTCATCGCGCTCATCTTGCGGATCGGCTTGTAAAGGGTGGACAGATAGGCGGTAAAGACCAAAAGATCGCCCGGACTGACCGCCCCGCCCCGCACGCGCATCACCCCATACCACATGACAATGCAAGTGCCGACCGCCAGCATGACCTGCACCAGCCGGTCCATCTGTGCGGCCATGCGGGTGGATTGCACCCCCGCCTCGGCGGACGATGTATTCTGGCGCGAAAACCGTTCTTCCTCATAAGCCTCGCGCGCGAAACCCTTGACCACCGAAATAGCCGAGATGCCTTCGGTCATCACCATGGCGATCTTGCCCTCTTTGCGACGCTGGCGGCGGGCGGCGTCCTTGATCCGCTCACCATACGCCTGCGTCACCCAGACCAGCCCCGGAAGCACGGTCAGCGCGGCCAGAGTCAGCCGCCAGTCCATCACCAGCATGATCGCCACGGTGCCCACCATCACCACCGTCCGGGCGGCAAAGAACACCGCCGCGTCGATCAGAAGGTCTCGCATCATCCGCACGTCGCCCGTCAGGCGCGAAATGATGTCGGCGCTGGAGGCCGTGTCGTGGAACGAATGTGACAGGCGCTGGACGTGGCGGTAAATATCCAGCCGGATATCGGCCACAACCTTTTGCCCCACGGCGGCGATCAACGTGGCCTGCACATAGGCCATTGCGCCGCCAATCACTGCCACGGCCAGAATGGTCAGCGCTGCGACGGCCAGCAGGCCATTGCCCGCGCCGAACCATGCCAGCATCCGCTCCATGACCGCATCAGGCTGGGCCTGAGGGATCAGCAGGCCGTCAAAGACCACCTTCATCGGCCAGGGCCCGATGATCTCGGTCAGCGCCACCACCAGCATCGCCAGCGCGCCCAGGATCAGCTTGCGCCGATGCGGCCTTGCATGTGGCCCCATACGGCGAAACAGGCGCCAAAGTGCCCGAGGTTCGACCTTATGTTCGCTCATGCCGGAACCTTCCTGCGGATCAGCGCCACCACGGCGCGGGCGTTGTCGGTCCAGTCGTGCTTGCGGCCCTGGATGGCGGCATTGCGGGCAAGGCGGGCAGCCAGCGTTGGGTCGCGGGCCAGCCGCAACAGTGCCGCCGCCAATGCAGGCGCATTGCCGGGGGGCACCAGCAGTGCCGCATCTGTGCCGTCCAGCAGACTGGCAGTCTGGCCGATACGGCTGGCTACCACCGGGCGGCCGACAGCGAGGTATTCATAAAGCTTCAGAGGCGAGAAATAGTGCCCCTCGGCCTCTGGATAGGGGGCGGTTGCCACATCCATCCGGGCAATCAGCCCCGGCAGATCGTGATGCGCCACCCAGCCCGTCAGTGTGACAGCACCGGTAAGGCCCGCGCCCGCAACAAAGCCTTCGACCCAGGCCCTGCGCGGGCCTTCGCCCACGATCAGCAGATGGGCATGTGGCAGCTGATCGCGCAGCGCGCCAAAGGCGGGCAGCAGGGTTTCCAGCCCGTGCCAGAACTTGAGCGACCCCGAAAAGCCCACCAAAAAAGCGTCCTGCGGCACCCCTTCCAGTCGGGCAGGCAGGACCGAGGGCGTAAAGCGTGTCGTGTCCACGGCGTTGCGGATGACATGCACCCGTTGCGGCGCGGCCCCCCGGTCGGTGACATAGGCCACCAGTTCATCTGATACGACGGCCAGCGCGTCGGCGGTCGAGAAAACCTCGGCCTCAATGGCGCGGGCGTCGCCGGCCAGAACCAGTTCCCGGAACGCAGCCTGTTCGGTGACAAGGGGTGCGTTCACCTCGACCACCACCGGCACGCCTAGGCGCCGCCCTGCGCGCACCCCCGCGGTGGACCACAGCGCATAGCGCTCGTAGATCAGGTCAAAAGGCCAATCGCGGTGCAGTGCCAGCAGCCGTGCTTCGATGGCGGCGGCGGTAGTGATCCAGCCACGCTCTTTCGCCGCCCGGTCATCGGGCAAGGGCACGTCAGCCGTCACCTGTTCCACCGGATAGTCCGCAGTTCCGGTGCCACGCTTGGCACAAAGAAGCCGCACTTCATGCCCGATCCGCCCAAAGGCCTTTGCCATGGCATTGATATGGACCGAGGCCCCCTTGTCGCCAAAGACCGCGATGCCGCCATCGGCACAGACATAAGCGATCCGCATCAGGCAGCCCCCCG
>JANOMH010000765.1:0-3152 GCA_031420215.1 Rhodobacterales bacterium
CGGTTCTGGCCCCGCTGACCGACGCCGACCTGACCCTGCCATGGTTGTCGGTGCAGGAGGCTACGGTTGCAGGCTGCGCTGTTGGCCTGCTGCGCGTGTCCTTTGCAGGCGAACTGGGGTGGGAGGTGCATTGCGCCAATGCCGATGCGCCGGCGATCTGGGACGCCTTGACCGGGGCCGGTGCTGTGCCGTTCGGAATGTGGGCGCTGAATTCCCTGCGGGTGGAAAAGGGCTATGGGGCGTGGAAGGGCGATTTGTCCACGGATTATTCCCTGCTTGAGGGGGGGCTTGAGCGGTTTGTCGACTGGACCAAGGACTTTGTCGGCAAGCCTGCGATGCTCGCCGAAAAACAGGCGGGAGTGAAGAAAAGCTTTGTCACTCTGACGCTGGATGCGCCGGGGGCGGCAGATGCGCCCTATATGTCGATGATCTGGCATGACGGCGTGATCGTCGGGGAAACGACAAGTGGCGCCTGGGGCTACCGCATCGGCAAATCCGTGGCTTTGGGCATGTTGCGCCCCGATCTGTGCGTGCCGGGGGGCAGGGTCGAGGTCGAGATTTTTGGCGAACGGTTTGCCGCCACGGTTCAGGCGGACGCACCGCTGTGGGATCCCGCGAACCAAAGGATCAGGGCATGATTCCGGCCCTGATGTCCGGCGTGCAACTGACCGCGCATGGCGGGCCAGAGGTGCTGGTCTGGTCCGATACGATCCCGGTGCCCGTGCCGGGGCCGGGCGGGGTTTTGGTGCAGGTACTGGCCGCTGGGGTGAATGCGACCGATCTGAACACGCGGCTCGGCTGGTATGCCAAGGCCGATGACCCGGAGGCGGGCGGCTGGGCAGGGGCGCTGAATTTTCCGCGCATTCAGGGGGCAGATTTATGCGGGCGGGTGGTGGCGCTGGGGCAGGGCGTGACCGGGTTGAACGTCGGCGCGCGGGTGACATGTGCGGCGATGCAGCCGGAACCCACGGCCGACAATCCGCTGGGGATGGCGACCATCGGGTCGGAATATGACGGGGCCTTTGCGCAATACTGTGTGGTTCCGGCCCGGCACCTGCATGATGTCTCGGCCTCGCCCCTGTCGGCTATCGAGATCGGGGCGATGCCCTGCGCCTATGGGACTGCCCATAATCTGTTGACCCGGGCGGGGCTGCAAAAGGGCGAACGGGTGCTGATCACCGGGGCGTCGGGCGGGGTCGGATTTGCCGCTGTGCAACTGGCTGCTCTGCGCGGGGCGCAGGTGACCGGGCAATGTTCGTTGGGCAAGGCGGGGCCGGCGCGGGCGGCGGGGGCAGAAATTCTGGACCGGGCAGAGACCCCGCCAAAGCAAAGCTTCGACGTTGTCATCGATGTGATCGGTGGCCCTGATTGGCCGGCCCGGATAGACGCGCTGCGCCCCGGCGGGCGCTATGCGGTGTCCGGGGCCATCGCCGGACCGATGGTCACGGCTGACTTGCGCACGATTTATCTGAACGATCTGACCCTGCTGGGCTGCACCCATCAGGCAGCCTCGGTCTTTGCCAGACTGGTCGATCTGATCAACGCGGGGACTCTGCGCCCGCTGATTGCCAAAACCTATCCCTTGCGCGACATCGCACTCGCCCAAGCAGATCTGCAGGCCGGGCGCTATCCGGGCAAACTGGTTCTCATTCCGTGAAAGGTTACTTATGAGCGATATCATACTCTTGGACGGCGGCATGGGGCAGGAACTGATCCACCGCGCGGGCGACAGGCCGACGCCTCTGTGGTCAACCCAGGTGATGATTGACCATCCGGGCATGGTGCAGGCGGTGCATGGCGATTATTTTGCTGCCGGGGCCACGGTGGCCACCACCAATACCTATTGCATCCATCATGACCGGCTGTTGAACGCAGGGCTGGATGGGCAGTTTCATGCCTTGCATGTTGCCGCTTTGACCGAGGCCAAGGCCGCCCGGAAGGCCGCAGGGCATGGCCGGATTGCCGGGTCGATTGGGCCGCTTGTGGCGAGTTACCGCCCCGACGTGCATCCGCCCCATGCCGAGGCCGTGGCGAAATATGCTGAAGTGGCCCGCGAATTGGCCCCGCATGTCGATCTGATCATTTGCGAAACCGTGGCGTCATTGGCCCATGCCCGCGCGGTGATGGAGGGGGCGCTGACCGTGGGCTTGCCGGTCTGGCTGTCGGTCACGGTGGATGACCGGGATGGGTCGCGGTTGCGGTCGGGCGAGGCGGTGGCGGATGTTTGTGCGATTGGGGTTGGGGCACAGGCCCTGCTGGCGAATTGTTCGGCCCCCGAAGCGATGGCGGCGGCTTTGGATGCGCTCAAAGGTGCGGGCAAGCCGTTTGGGGCCTATGCCAACGGGTTCACGCAAATCACGGCGGATTTTCTGAAGGATCAGCCCACGGTCGATGCGTTAAGTGCCCGGCGCGACCTGACGCCAGACATCTATTCCAAATATGCGCAGGGCTGGATCGCCCAAGGCGCCACCATTGTTGGGGGCTGCTGCGAAGTTGGCCCGGCGCACATCACCGAACTCGCCCGCGCCCTTGTGGCGGCGGGTCATCGTATTGTCTGAGGGGATCAAGATGAGTGTTCCGCAAAAAGCCCGCGTGGTCATTATCGGCGGTGGCGTCGTTGGCTGTTCGGTGGCCTATCACCTGACCAAACTGGGCTGGACCGATGTTGTGTTGCTGGAGCGCAAGGCTTTGACCAGCGGCACCACCTGGCATGCCGCCGGGCTGATCGGGCAACTGCGTGCCACTGCGAACATGACCAAGCTGGCGAAATATAGTCAGGAACTTTACGGGTCGCTGGAGGCCGAGACGGGCATTGCCACCGGCTTCAAGCGGGTGGGGTCAATCACTGCGGCTTTGAGCATGGAGCGGTTGGAGGAGCTGACCCGCTCTGCCGCCATGGCCCGCGCCTTTGGCGTCGATGTCGAGGAAATCAGTGCTGCCGAGATTGGCAACCGCTATGAGCATGTGAACCTTGAGGGCGTTACCGGCGGCGTCTATCTGGCCAAGGACGTCAGGGCGATCCGACCGGGATTGCCTTGGCACTGGCCAAGGGTGCCCGGATGCGCGGGGCGATGGTGGCTGAACGGACGCGTGTGACGGGCGTGACCCGCGCGGGGCGCGGGGTGACGGGCGTGGATTGGGAAACCGAGTCC
>JANOMH010000766.1:0-1553 GCA_031420215.1 Rhodobacterales bacterium
TGCGGCTGATCCCGCCGACCATCAGGCCCGGTTCGATCTGGCCACGGCGCTACACGCCCAAGGCGACGTGCAGGCGGCGGTCGATGAATTGCTGGAGATCTTTCGGCGGGATCGGGATTGGAACGATGGGGCGGCCAAGACCCAGTTGTTCACCATCTTTGACGCCCTTACGCCCAAAGACCCCATTGCCCTGAACGGCCGGCGCAAATTATCGTCATTGATATTTGCCTGACGGCGCACTCGGTCTAGGTCACGCAGCATGAGCAAATCAACCGACCTGCCCGACACGATCCCAATCTTTCCCTTGCCCGGGGCGCTGTTGCTGCCCCGGTCACGGTTGCCGCTGCATATCTATGAACCCCGCTATCTGGCGATGATCGAAGATGCGATGAAAACCTCATCCCGCTTAATCGGAATGATCCAGCCCTACGATGCGCCGGGGGCGGCGGGCAAGCTGCATGCCATTGGCTGCGCCGGCCGGCTGACCGCGTTTTCGGAAACCGAAGATGGCCGTTATATGGTCACCCTGTCCGGCAAATCCCGGTTTCGGGTGATCAAAGAGGTTGAGGGTGGTTTTACCCCGTATCGCCGTTGCGAGATCAGCTGGCAGGGGTTCGAGCGTGACCTGGGTCCGGTGGAAAAGGACAAAGGCTTTGACCGCAAAGTCTTTATGGACCAGCTGAACCGGTTCTTTGCCGATCAGGGCCTTTCGACCGATTGGGATAGTCTGCGCGATGCCGACGATGAATTGTTGATCAATTCCCTGTCGATGCTGTGCCCGTTTGAACCCGAGGACCGGCAGGCGCTGCTAGAGGCCCCGTCGCTGAGCACCCGGCGTGAAACTCTGGTCACACTGATCGAATTCGCCTTGCGCGGCGGCACCGGTGAAGAGGTGATGCAGTGAATGAATTCGATCCCCGCATGGTCGAGGCTTTGGTTTGTCCACAGACGCAGGGGCCGTTGAGCTATGATGCCGAGCGGCAGGAATTGGTGTCCCGCAGCGCTGGGCTGGCCTATCCCATTCGCGGCGGGATTCCAGTGATGTTGGTCGATGAGGCGCGGCGGCTGGATTGACGGCAGCCGATGGGCAGATTGCGCATCCTACGTAGGATGCGCAATCTGCCCATCTACCGCATCAATTTCGGCAGATCCCCGGTCAACCCCGCCGCCTCGCGGATCGCTGAACGTCGCAGGGCGGGCACTGCATTGACCAGCCCCATCCCGATGTCCCGCGCCACGCGCAGCAGGGGATTGTTGTTGGAAAACAGCCGGTTGAAAGTATCCGTCGCCACCGCCAAAGTTGTCGTGTCGAACCGGCGCCATTGCTGATAGCGAGCCAGGGTCTGCGCCGACCCGATATCCTCGCCCCGCCGCCGCGCATCGCCCAGAACTTCGGCCAAAGCGGCCACGTCGCGCAGCCCTGAATTCAACCCTTGCCCGGCAATCGGATGCACGGCGTGGGCCGCATCGCCAACCAAGGCCACACGCGGGGCCACGAAACTATTGGCCAGCGTCAGCCCCAGCGGATAGGTGAACCGCGCCCCCACCAGCCG
>JANOMH010000767.1:0-1726 GCA_031420215.1 Rhodobacterales bacterium
CTGATTGCCGAAACCGGGTTCGATCAGTCCGACATCTATCCCGACGCGCTGGCCAGTTCATCCTGGCAGGGCGCGCAATACGGCGTGCCGATCATGGTGTCTGGCGAGATCCTGGTCTACCGCAAGGACCTGCTGGCCGCCGCCGGACTGGAGCCGCCGCATACCGTCGAACAGACGTTGACGGTGGCGCGGGCCCTGCACGACCCCAAGGCGGGGCTTGCCGGGATCAGCTGGAACGGCGGTCGCGGCACCCCGCTTGGCCACACTTTCATGATGATCATGAGCGCCTTCGGGCAGCCGATCATCGATCTGCGGCCCACGGCTGACGGCTTTGACTTCGAAAATGTTTCCCCTGCCAACCTGCGCCCGATGTTCCAATCCGATGCGGCGCGTCAGACGGTGGAATATCTGCTGGACCTGCTGGCCGTGTCGCCGCCCGGCATCTTGCGGATGACCTGGTACGACCGCGCGCGCACCTATGCCCAGGGCAGCGCTGCGATGGCTTATTCTCATTCAATTCTGGCGCCGATTCACGAAACCGACCAAACCTCGCCCGCACATCTGTGCACCGGCTACGCCCCGCATCCGACCGGTCCCAAGGGACGGCCGATTGTTCCGATGGGCGGCTATTCGCTGGCCATCCCGGCCAATATCGCCGCCAATCGCATCAGTGAGGTCTGGCGGGCGCTCCAGACCCTCACCACCGCCTCGGCGACCAAGCTCTATCTAACCAACGGCAGCCTTGCGAGCCCCCGCAGCAGCGTCAGCCGCGACCCCGAGGTTGCGGCATTGTCGCCACTGATTTCAGCCGTCGATGATATGGCGCGACAGGGGTACCTGCGGATGTGGCCGCGCCCCCCGGTGCCAGGCATCGCTGACCTCATAGCCATCGCTGGCGAAGAGATTCACGACATTCTGACAGGCACCAAAACGACCCGCGAAGCGCTTGCAACAGCGCAGCACCGTGCCGAGGTGTTGCTGCAACCCCGGCGCATCCTGTAAAGGATACTTCGCTTATCGCGGGGCGCCACACCTGCCGTTCACGGTGTCAGGCCGAGCAGGCGCAAAACCTCGCGCGGGGCGGGTTTTCTCCAGATGATCTGGAAACTGTCGGCCACATTGTCGCGCGCCACCGGCACTCCGGGCAAGGCAATCCAGGCAGGAATTGTGCGGCCCAGCAGGGCAAGGATTGTGGTCCGGGCGGCAACTACGCCCTGTCGAAAGGGTTGCTGGGCCGCGACAGCGACGAAAGGCCTACCAGCGGCCAAAGAAATGGCGACATCCTCGCCCAGATCGACGGTCGCCATCACAATCGCGCGGCCAGTGGCCGCAAGGCGGATCGACACCGCCGCGGCAGGCGTGTCCCAGACCACAAAGACACCTGAAATCCCGGGGTGATCTGCAATCATCCGCTCGGCCAGATCGGCGGCTTCATCCATCGTTCCGAACCGGCGCACATGGGTGCGCACGTCAGGCCGGTTCGCCTGCATCCAGTTGGTAAAGGCGATCTCGCGCTCGTTGGTGGCAAAGAAATCGGCGGCAAAGCCAAGGACGCCCACGGCCGCCCCTTGGGCCAGATGCGGGGCAAGCCCCGCTGCCGCCATCCCGCCAAGACCGAAATTGTCCGACGACACGAGTGACGTATAATGCGAGCCCGGCAAAAGGCCGGTCGGCACATTTTCCAGCAGCACCAGACGGATGCCCGCCGCAGAGACACGCCTGAAGG
>JANOMH010000768.1:0-1863 GCA_031420215.1 Rhodobacterales bacterium
CCATGATGTCGACATGGACCCAATCGGCCCCGGCAGCCTCAATCGCCCGACATTCCGCGCCAAAGGCCGAAAAGTCAGCGGCAAGGATTGAGGCGGCGATTTTGGTGGTGCGGTTGAACATCTGGACTCTCCCTTGGCCTACCCCCTGACTAGGGGCAAGCCAAGGGCAAGGTCAATGGTCCGGGAGTGGGAAGGCTTTTTGGAGAATTGCCCCATGGCCCGTCAGGCGGCGCGGAGTTGTCGAAAACTCCGTCACGATTTCTTTGAAGAAATCGGTCTGTTGGCGGCAGCGTGGTTTCGACAACGCGGGCCCGGTGCTAATGCGCCGACCCCCCCTCCTGTGCGAACAGATGCGCCTGTGCCGGATCAAAGCGCAGCCCAATCTCGTCTCCCGGCGCGTAGATCCTGTCTTCAGCAACCGCCGCGATGATCGTGGACCCATCGCGCAGGGTCACATTGATCACAGTTTCGCTGCCCAATCGTTCGGTCAGGGCCACCGTGCCATGCAGCATGCCCTGCGCAGTATCCGTGGGGGTCAGGTATTGCGGACGCACGCAGAGCACCGCTTTGCCGCCGGCGTTGATCGCCCGGCCCTTGTGTCTGACCGAAATCGGCTCCAGCGAGATGTTGGCCACTGTGGCACTGTCGCCCAGCTTGTCGCTGACATCCACCGTCAGAAAGTTCATCGACGGGGCGCCCAGAAAGCCCGCCACGAACAAGTTGGCCGGTTCATGATACAGCTCCATCGGCGCGCCGGTCTGCATGACCTGGCCGTCTTTCAGCACCACGATCTTGTCGGCCAGGGTCATCGCTTCGACCTGATCATGGGTCACATAGATCATCGAGGCGTTCAGCGACTGGTGCAGTTTTCCAATCTCCATCCGCATATCCATGCGCAGGGCGGCATCAAGGTTGGACAGGGGTTCGTCGAACAGGAACACCTTGGGGTCGCGGACAATGGCCCGGCCGATGGCGACGCGCTGGCGCTGACCGCCAGACAGCTGGCTGGGGCGGCGGTCCATCAGATGTTCCATCTGCAGGATGCGCGCGGCCTCGGCCACTTTCGCCTCGCGCACGGCTTTCGGGGCTTTGCTGATCGTCAGGCCAAAGGCCACATTCTCGCGCACCGTCATATGCGGGAAAATCGCGTAGGATTGGAACACCATCGCAATGCCCCGGTCCTTTGGCTGCACATCGTTCACCACCTTGCCGTCGATCGACAGAGTGCCCGAAGTGATATCCTCCAGCCCTGCGATCATCCGCAGAAGGGTGGATTTGCCACAGCCGGACGGGCCGACAAAGACCACAAACTCACCATCCGCAATCTCGATATCGACGCCTTTGATCACGTCAACCGGACCGAAACTTTTACGCAGGTTTTTCAGACTGACGGTTGCCATGATCTACTCCGCTTTGGCCAAGGGGGTGACGGTCAACAGCCCGCCGGGGCCGACGCTGACGGGATCGGGGTCCATGACATGGCCGACAAAAGTATCGTGGCCAGTGTCGGCAAAGCCCATGATGACCCAGCCCTTGTCGGTTTCACACATCCGGGCGGCATAGCGCTGGCAGGGTTCTGCCCCGTCAAGGAACGGGCCGGGGGCAATGGACCACGGCCCGCGCGGGTCATCGGCCATCAGGTAATGCGTGCCGGTCACTGGTGTTTGCGGGTTAAACGCTTTGTAATCATTCGACCATTGGTGTCCGCTGGTGCAGAACAGGCAATACCATTTTGCCCCGATCCGAAACACCTGCGGCACTTCCAGTTGCCCAAACCCGCCCACATAGACCGGGGGTTGCAATGTCCAGTGATACAGGTCCGGGGATGTCGCAAACCCAATCGCTCCGCCTGCGTTGGGTTCC
>JANOMH010000769.1:0-4913 GCA_031420215.1 Rhodobacterales bacterium
CCGAATGAATTCCTGCAAGTGGGCTACGAAGTCTTTGACGGGCGCACCCCGGCGCAGGCCGATGCCGAGGTGTTTGCCACCATTTCCAGCGCCTTGGCCGACCTGCGCCTGCGGGCCGCGATGGGCGATGTGGGGATTCTGCTGGCTGCTGTGAAGGGGCTGAAAACCTCTGCCCCGCGCAAGGCCGCACTGATCCGGCATCTGTGGCGGCCACGCCGGTTCCGGGCGCTGCTCGACCGGTTCGGCGGCAAAACACCACTTCCCCCGGCACGTCTGGCGCTGCTGGCGGCCGAAAATCCGTTTGCCAGCGCTGGCCCGGACATTGGTCTGCGCAGCATTGCCGAAGTGCAAGCCCGGATCGCGATATTGCGCGAGGATGCTGCGGCCAAGCCGGTCTCGGGCGAGGAGATCGCGCTGATTGACGCGATTTTGGCCCTGCGCGAAACCGCGCCGCATGTGCTGTCGGCCCTGCGTGATATCGCGGTCGACCTGCCCAGCATTGCCCCCGCCGTGGCCCGCCTGACTGCCCGGCTGGATGCCTTGGTACTGCGCGGAGTCGATGTGGATGCGATTGAATTTGAAGGCAACTTTGGCCGCACTTCGCTGGAATATTACGACGGTTTCGTGTTTGGCCTCTATGCCCATGCCCGCCCGGATCTGCCGCCCGTGGCCACCGGGGGCCGATACGATGCGCTGACCCGGGTGTTGGGGCAGGGCCGCGAAGTGCCTGCGGTGGGCGGGGTCATCCGCCCCGAACTTGTCGTCACCCTAAGGGCGCAATCATGATCAAACTGGGTGTGCCGTCCAAAGGGCGGCTGATGGACAAGACCTTTGACTGGTTCGGCGCCCGCGGCATTACCCTGCGCAAGGCCGGGTCGGACCGGGATTATGCGGGCGCTGTCGACGGGCTCGCCGGGCTGGAACTGGTGCTGATGTCGGCGGGTGAAATCCCCCGCGAACTGGCACTGGGGCGGCTGCATCTGGGGGTGACCGGGTCGGATCTTGTGCAGGAAAAGGTCGCATTCTGGGACACGCGCCTGCGCGTTCTGGCCGAAATGGGTTTTGGCGGGGCCGATCTGGTGATCGCGGTGCCGCAGTCATGGGTGGATGTCGACACGCTGGACGATCTGGATGCTGCCTGCGCCGCGTTCCGCCGGGTCCATGGCGCGCGCCTGCGGATTGCCACGAAATACCACCGGCTGGTGCGCGATTTTCTGCAAACCCAAGGGGTGGCCGATTATGCGCTGGTCGACAGTCAGGGCGCGACCGAGGGCACGGTGAAAAACGAGGTGGCCGAAGCGATTGCCGACATCACCTCGACCGGCGAAACCATGCGCGCCAATGGGCTGAAAGTGCTGTCGGACGGGCTGATTCATGCGTCGCAGGCCACATTGTTCAAAAGCGGTGCTGCGGTTTGGACCGATCAGGACCGGGCCGTAATGCGGCGGTTAGAAGAAATGCTGGACCTGTAACTTACGTCTGTCGGCCGTCATTGGTTTGAAACACTTTGCACATGCCCGTGCGCTCACGCCCCTGTCATGCCCTGTGTCAGACTGCCTGTGCGAAGGGTTGGCCAGCAGATGCCATGGGGCCCTGCAATGTCCAACACCTAGGAGACTTTCCAATGAAAACAATCACCACGCTTGTCGCGGCTGGCGTTGCTTTGGCTTTTGCAGCCCCGGCTTTTGCCCAGGATATGGACCCGGCGAAAATGACCTGTTCCGAGCTGGCTGCGATGGATTCGGCCGGTCAGATGCATTCGGTTGAGGCGATGCAAATGGCCGCTGATGCGATGGCGACTGAGGCCGGGACCGAGGTTATGGCCAGCACCATGACGATGGAAGAAACCACCGCCGCCGTTCTGAAAGCCTGCGAAGGCATGGCCGATTCGATGGCGATGGACGAGTTGCACACCGTGATGACCGGCAACATGTAATCCGTTTCGGGCGGCGCGATGTCCCTTTGCGCCGCCCGATCCTTATAACACGCCGATATCCGCCAAAGCCGCCGACAATGCCACCGGCAGCACATCATCCCCGGCCCGCGCCCGCGTCAGGTCGGGCGGCGCGTCGGCGGGGTTCAGGTAGCGCCAGCCTTGGAACGGTTGCCGTTGCACCGGACTGACCCGCACCAGTTCGGGGTCCATCACAATGGCGCAACGTTTGATTCCATCTGCCCTGGTCACCTCGTCAAAGCGGATGATCCGTTGGCGGCAGGACAAAACCCCCTTGATGATCCAGTAAATCGAGCCGCCGCCCGTCACCTCGGCCTCGCGTTTCGGCCACATCCGGGTGATGTGACGCGGCAGGCCGTCAGCCGTCTGATAGCGCGCATCAAGTTGCCACAGGGCCAGATCGGCCACATCTTCGGTTCCGACGGACAGCTTTAGCATATGGATATGACTCATGCGCACCCCCATGCGAAGGGGTAACATAGCCCGTGTCAGGCCGAACGCAAGGTGGGACCAACACCATATATGGTCCCGCGCTTTACGTTTGACGCAAAAGCGGGTTGTCTTTATGGTCACATTTCCCGACTCTTCTCACTGCCTCAGGAGCCGCCCGATGACCCGTTTCGCCGCCCCCATCGCCGAACAAATCTGGGATATGAAGTACCGGTTCAAGGATGCCGATGGCACCCCGCGCGATGGCACTGTCGAAGATACCTGGCGGCGCATCGCCCGCGCTTTGGCGGTGGTCGAGAAAGGCCCCGGCGCATGGGAGGACAAGTTTTACGCCGCGTTGGAGGATTTCAAATACCTGCCCGCAGGCCGTATCACGGCAGGCGCGGGCACGGCCCGGTCAGTGACCCTGTTCAACTGCTTTGTCATGGGCACCGTGCCCGACAGCATGGGCGGGATTTTCGATGGGTTGAAAGAGGCTGCGCTGACCATGCAGCAGGGCGGCGGCATTGGCTATGATTTCTCGACCATTCGCCCCAAGGGGTCCGCCGTGATGGGGGTTGCGGCTGATGCCTCCGGCCCGCTGTCCTTCATGGATGTCTGGGATGCGATGTGCCGCACGATCATGTCGGCGGGGTCGCGCCGGGGCGCGATGATGGCGACGATGCGCTGCGACCATCCCGATATCGAGGCGTTTATCGGCGCCAAATCCGACCCGGTCCGCCTGCGCATGTTCAATATGTCGGTGCTGATCACTGATCCGTTCATGGCGGCGGTCAAAGGCGGTGCCGCGTGGGATTTGCAGTTTGACGGCAAGGTCTATCGCACCGTTCAAGCCCGCGATCTGTGGGACCAGATCATGAAATCGACCTATGACTTTGCCGAACCGGGGGTGATTTTCATCGACCGGATCAATGCGGCCAATAACCTGAATTACGTCGAAACCATCTCTGCGACGAACCCGTGCGGCGAACAGCCACTCCCCCCCTACGGGGCCTGCCTGCTCGGGTCGATCAACCTGTCGCGGCTGGTGGTGGACCCATTCCAGCCGACCGCTCATCTGGATCAGGACGCTTTGGACGGGCTTGTGACCACCGCCGTGCGGATGATGGATAATGTCGTCGATGCGTCCCGTTTCCCGTTGCCGCAGCAAGAGGCCGAGGCGAAGGCCAAGCGCCGGATCGGACTCGGCGTGACCGGGTTGGCCGATGCTTTGCTTATGGTCGGGTCGCGCTATGGGTCGGATCAGGCGGCTGATTTGACGGAAACATGGATGCACCAGATCGCCCGCGCGGCCTATTTGGCATCGGTTGAACTGGCCCGTGAAAAGGGCGCATTCCCGTTGTTTGATGCCGATAAATATCTGGCGTCCGGGACAATGCAGCACATGGATGCAGACGTTTGCGCGGCCATTCGTCAATATGGCATCCGCAACGCCCTGCTGACATCCATCGCCCCCACCGGCACGATCAGCTTGTATGCGGGCAATGTCAGCAGCGGGATCGAGCCAGTGTTTGCCTATGCCTATACCCGCAAGGTGCTGCAAAAGGACGGATCGCGCACCGAGGAGGAAGTCGTTGATTACGCTGTGCAAATGTGGCGCGATCTGATGGGCGACGCACCCTTGCCGGATTATTTCGTCAACGCCCAGACCCTGGCCCCGCTGGACCATGTCAAAATGCAGGCCGCCGCGCAGAAATGGATCGATTCCTCGATTTCCAAAACCATCAACTGCCCCGCCGACATCAGCTTTGATGCCTTCAAGCAGGTCTATATGGCCGCATGGGATCAGGGCTGCAAAGGCTGCACCACCTACCGGCCCAATGACGTGACCGGATCGGTTTTGTCAGTCAGCGAAAGCACTGAAAAGACGCCAGTGGAACAGGCCGACCAACTGCGCGAAGGGGCGGAAGTGATCTATATGTCCGAACCCCTGGACCGCCCGACCGAGCTGGACGGGGCGACGTATAAACTCAAATGGCCCGATTCAGAGCATGCGATTTATATCACGATCAATGATTTGGTAGTGAACGGTCACCGCCGCCCGTTTGAAGTGTTTATCAATTCCAAGAACATGGAACACTTCGCCTGGACCGTCGCGTTGACCCGGATGATCAGCGCCGTGTTCCGGCGTGGTGGCGATGTGTCCTTTGTGGTTGAGGAACTGAAAGCCGTGTTCGACCCGCGTGGCGGGGCCTGGATGGGCGGCAAATATGTGCCCTCGATCCTGGCCGCCATTGGCGGCGTGATCGAGAAGCATATGGTCGCCATCGGGTTTCTGGGGGCCGTGGGTGAAGGGCTGAAGGCCGACCCCAAGGCCGGTGTCGTGGCCATCGGGGTCAAGCGCGGCAAGGCCTGCCCGTCCTGCGGCAGCTATGATCTGCACATGGTCGAAGGCTGCATGACCTGCGCCAATTGCGGCTACAGCAAGTGCGGCTAACGTGCAGTCCGAACAGGGCAAAGCGGTTTTTGGGATGAAGGCCCGCTAAAACACAAAGTCGCTGAGAGACAA
>JANOMH010000770.1:0-1641 GCA_031420215.1 Rhodobacterales bacterium
TTGGTGGCGTGGCGCGGTGATCTACCAGATTTACCCGCGCAGCTTTCAGGACAGCAATGGCGACGGGATCGGCGATCTGAAGGGCATCGTGCAGCGCCTGCCATATATCGCCGGCCTTGGCATTGATGCGATCTGGATTTCACCGTTTTTCACCTCGCCGATGCGCGATTTCGGCTATGATGTCAGCGATTATTGTGGCGTTGATCCGATGTTCGGGACTTTGGCAGATTTCGACCACGTCATTGAAACTGCACACAATCTGGGCGTGCGAGTGATGATTGATCTGGTGCTCAGCCATACCAGCGACCAACATCCGTGGTTCAGACAATCCAAAACCGATGCAACCAATCCCAAAGCCAATTGGTATGTCTGGGCCGATGCCAAGCCCGATGGCACCTCGCCGAATAACTGGCTTTCTGTGTTTGGCGGCTCTGCCTGGGCCTGGGATGGCAAAAGGATGCAGTATTTCCTGCACAACTTCCTGACCTCGCAGCCCGATTTGAACCTGCACGAGCCAACGGTGCAAGAGGCGCTGCTGGATGTGGAGCGGTTCTGGCTGAAGCGCGGGGTGGATGGGTTCCGGCTCGATACGATCAACTTCTATTTTGCCGACAAACTTTTGCGCGATAACCCCGCTTTGCCGCCGGAACGACGCAACGATTCCATCGCGCCGAGTGTGAACCCCTATAACTGGCAAGAGCATATCTACTCGAAGAACCAGCCAGAGAACCTTGATTTCCTAAAGAAATTCCGTGCCGAGCTGGAACCTTACGGTGCCGCCGCCGTTGGCGAAGTAGGTGATGCCCAGCGCGGGCTTGAGATTATGGCCGAATATACCAGCGGTGGCGACAAGGTGCAGATGTGCTATCCGTTCGAGTTATTGCAGCCGACCCGCGCGACGGCGGCCTTCTTGCAAACGACGTTTGACCGACTGACTCAGGCCGCCCCAGATGCCTGGCCCTGCTGGTCCTATTCCAATCATGACACCATCCGCCATGTGACCAGATGGAACCTTTCTGACGCAGCAACAAAGGCTTACGTGTCGCTTCTCATGTGCTTGCGCGGTTCGGTCTGCCTGTATCAGGGCGAAGAACTCGGCCTGCCCGAGGCGGATGTGGCGTTTGAAGACTTGGCTGACCCTTACGGCATTCAATTCTGGCCCGAATTCAAAGGCCGCGATGGGGCCCGCACGCCCATGGTTTGGACCGCGTCGAACCAGAACGCCGGGTTCAGCACCGGCAAGCCGTGGTTGCCGGTGTCGCCGGTGCATCTGACCCGGTCTGTGGCCGCGCAAGAGTCTGATCCTGCCAGCATGCTGCAGCATTACCGTGCTGCAATTACATTAAGACATGCGCATAAATCATTGATTACCGGCGATAACCTTGGCGTCACGGCTGAAGGCGAGGTGGTGCATTTCATCCGGTCCAGTGCTGCGGAAACCATATTTGTCGCGGTTAACCTGAGCGATGATCCTGCCGGTATCACTTTGCCCGCAGGGCAATGGACCCGGATCGGGGCAGAGCTTGGCAGTGCGGCAATTCAGACAGGTCCGATTGCCCTTGGCCCATGGCAGGTCTGCCTTGCCCTCAAATCCTAATACGGCGCGTCCTCTAACGTCCCGTCCGCGCTCATCTGCGCATA
>JANOMH010000771.1:0-6848 GCA_031420215.1 Rhodobacterales bacterium
GGACTGGGTGTCACCGAACATTCCCAAGGGTCCACCACAGTGATGGCCATTGCCAATCTGGCGATGATGACCGGCAATCTGGGACGTCCCGGCGTGGGGGTTAACCCATTGCGCGGGCAGAATAATGTGCAAGGCGCTTGTGATATGGGATCGTTCCCGCACGAGCTGCCAGGCTATCGCCATGTGTCCGATGATGCGACACGCGCTGTATTTGAAAAGCTTTGGGGCACGGTGATCGACAAAGAACCCGGCCTGCGCATTCCCAATATGCTCGATGCCGCGGTCGAGGGCACGTTCCGCGGGATTTATATACAGGGAGAGGATATTCTGCAATCTGATCCCGATACCAAGCATGTCTCGGCTGGTCTGGCCGCAATGGATTGCGTGATCGTGCAGGACCTGTTCCTGAACGAAACCGCCAATTACGCGCATGTGTTCTTGCCCGGATCAACCTTCCTTGAAAAAGACGGCACCTTTACCAATGCCGAACGCCGGATCAACCGGGTTCGCCGCGTTATGGCCCCGCGTAATGGGTATGCTGATTGGGAAGTGACACAATTGCTCGCCAATGCAATGGGAGCAAATTGGACCTATACCCATCCGGCGCAAGTGATGGATGAAATCGCTGCGACCACGCCGTCATTCGCCAATGTATCCTATGAAATGCTTGAGGAAAAGGGTTCGGTCCAATGGCCGTGTAATGAGAAAGCCCCCGAAGGCACGCCGATTATGCATATCGGCGGCTTTGCGCGTGGCAAAGGCAAGTTCATCGTGACGGAATATATCCCGACCGAGGAACGCTCTGGCCCGCGCTTTCCATTACTGCTGACCACGGGGCGCATTCTGTCGCAATATAATGTCGGCGCGCAAACCCGGCGGACCGAAAACACCGTCTGGCATGCCGAGGATGTGCTGGAAATCCATCCACACGACGCTGAAGTGCGCGGCGTCAAAGAGGGCGATTGGGTCAAACTCGGCTCGCGCTCTGGCGATACAACTTTGCGGGCAACGCTGACGGACCGGGTTGCACCGGGGGTCATCTACACCACTTTCCACCATCCCGAAACCCAGGCTAATGTCATCACCACCGACTATTCCGACTGGGCGACGAATTGCCCGGAATACAAGGTGACGGCGGTGCAAGTGTCGAAAACCAATGGCCCGTCAGAGTGGCAAAAGGACTATGCCGCACTGACTGAACGGTCACGGCGGATTGTGACGGCGGCGGAATGACCGGGTTGGGGCTGACCTCGCGGCGGGTCCGGACTGTCGCCTTGGGCCATGGCGCGGACAGCCGTGTTTTGCCCGAAGAGACGCCTGTTGCCTTTGTTTACAATGGCACAACGCAGGCGGTGATGATGGCGACCCCAGCCGATCTTGTTGATTTTGCTGTGGGATTTTCACTGTCCGAGCATATCGTGACCGACCCCGCCGATCTGGGACCGATTGAGATTGTCGAGCATGCGGGTGGGATCGAGGCGCAGATCTGGCTGCCCGAGCAGCTGGAATCCATCCTGTCCAACCGCCGCCGCGCAATGACTGGTCCGGTGGGCTGTGGCCTCTGTGGGATCGATTCACTGGCCGAGGCGTTGCGGCCCATCGCCCCCCTGCCCCACTCTCCTTTGACCCTGACGGCGGATGACTGCACCCTGGCTTTGGATGAATTGCGCGGCTGGCAACCCTTGCACGACGAAACCCGCGCCGTTCATGCCGCCGGATTTTACATCCCCGGTCAGGGGATCGTGATGGCCCGAGAGGACGTCGGGCGGCACAATGCGTTGGACAAACTGATCGGCGCCATGGCCCGCGCGGGGATCAACGGGTCAACTGGCGCAATCGCGCTGACCAGCCGGATTTCGGTCGAGATGGTGCAGAAATGCGCCGTGGCCCGCAGCCCGGTCTTGCTTGCCATTTCATCGCCAACTGCCCATGCCGTCCGGCTGGCCGAGGGGGCGAATATCACACTTGTGTCCCTTGCGCGCGGGCAGGCGCATGTGTTTTCCCACCCCTCCCGCATTCAGACCGGACCGCAAAATGTCGCATGAAAAACTTGAACGCATGGCCAATCAGATTGCCAGTTTCTATCTGACCCAACCCGAGGCAGAGCGGGTCGCGGCGGTGGCTAAGCATCTGAAAGATTTCTGGGAACCGCGGATGAAGAAGGAATTGTTCGAGATGATCGATGCAGGCGAGCCCGGACTAAAGCCGCTGGTTTTGGCCGCTGCAGCGCAGCTGCGGGCCGCATGATGGATGCCTTGGGTCCAGCAAAAACGGCTGTCATCACCGGCGGTGCCGCCGGCATCGGCCTGGCCGCAGCCCAGCGTTTCGCGGCCTTGGGGATGAATATCGCGATCGCCGATCTGGGGCAGGACCGGCTTGATGCAGCCGCAGCCACGATGCCCGGCGTGCAGGTGTTGACCAGGCATGTCGATGTCAGCCAGCTGGCCGATCTGCAGGCATTCGAGGCTGCCGTGAACGCCCGGTTTGGCGGCACCGATGTGCTGATGTGCAATGCAGGGATTCAAGGCGGCAGTTCTGTGCTGGACAGGACCGGATGGGACCGGGTGGTTCAGGTCAATCTGTGGGGAATTATCCAATCTTGTCAGGTATTTGTGCCGGGGATGATCGCCCGTGGCAAGCCAGGTTTGGTGATCACTACCGGATCGAAACAGGGTATCACCACGCCACCGGGCGACCCGGCCTATAATCTGGCCAAGGCGGGTGTGAAGGTGTTTACCGAAGCACTTGAACATGATCTGCGCGGCCGCCCCGGCAACAGGATTTCAGCCCACCTGCTGATCCCCGGCTTTGTCTGGACCGGCCTGACTAAGGGCGACCGGACAGAGAAACCCGATGCCGCCTGGACCGGCGATCAGACTGCCGATTTCATGATGCAAAGTCTGGCCAAGGGCGATTTCTATATCTTGTGCCCAGACAATGATGTGCCGCGCGCTTTGGACGAAAAGCGCATCCATTGGGCGGCACATGACATCATCGAAAACCGCCCGCCATTGTCGCGCTGGCACAAGGATTACGGCCAGGCGTTCAAGGATTTCGCGGCGAAGTGAATGGCGGGGCGAAGTGAATGGCGGGGCGGGGTGAATGGCGGGGCGGACCCGGCCCTACGCCATGTAGAACTGCTTGGGCAGCAGGTAGGGGAATTGCGTTGCCGGATCAATTTCCACTTTCATGATCGGGGCCATCCATTCGCCCCATTTGGCATTGACCGGCTCTGCAGCGATTGCCTTTTGTGTAGCCGCCAGATCGTCGGTCTCGAAATAGCCAAACAGGGTAAGCCCATGCCGGAAAATGTTGTAATTGCGGATACCGGCGCGGCGTAAAGCCTCCAGCATTTCGGGCCAAATTTCATCATGGCGGCGCAAATACTCCACCTCATAACCGGGACGCACTTCCAATACCCAAGCATAGCCTGCCATGCTTAAATCCTTTCCAAAACACCGCTGGCCGCTGACCGATACAGCGCATCAATCGCCTCGGTCACCCGCGCCCCACATTCCGCATTTGAAGCATTCACTACCGGCTTTCCGGCACACAAAGCCGCAAACACCCGCACTGGCAAAGCCCCGTCATAACCCGCCTCGAAATCATTCAGCGGCACGGCCTCGTCCTGCCCATCCAATCGCCGCAATTCCAGTTTGGCGGGCAGGTTGCTAAAGAAAATGCACCCTTCAGACCCGTAAATCCGCACATCCGTGTGCATGCCCACATGTTTCGGCACGGTGGAGGCGCCCGAGATCGACACTGTCGCTCCGTTGGTCATGCGGGCAATCGCCGCATCGTAATAATCCACCCCGGTTGGCGATTTCACATCCATGGCATAGACCGATTCAAACGTCATATCAGTCACATAGGTCAGCCAGGCCAAGGCGTGTGACATCTGTCCCCAGGCATAGCCGCCCGCCTTTTTCGGATCGGCCCAAGTGCTGGCCGGGGGCCGGAACAAGTGGTCGGTGGTTTCCAGCATTGGTTTGCCGGAAAACAGATCGTCCAGGGGCGAGCCCATTTGACAGGCCGCATGTCGGACCGTGCCGATCTTGCCGGCAGCCACCCAGGCGGCGGCCTTTTGGCTATAGGCGGTGAAATTCAACCCGGTCGGCACCAAAACTTCGCGACCGGCCCGCAGCGCCGCCGCTGCAATCGCCCGCCCATCCGCGGCACTGGTCGCCATCGGTTTTTCGACCAGTACATGACAACCCGCCTGTAACGCGGCAATCGCGGGGGCGGTATGGTGGATATGCGGGGTCGAGATCATCACGCCGTCCAAATCTTCGGCCGCAAGCATCGCCGCGACATCAGTGTAACGCCCGGTAATCCCAAACTTATCCCCGGCAATGCGGACCCGGTCGGCATCCAGATCGCAGATCGCGACGATCCGTGCATCGGTTCCCGCCTGCACCGTCGGGATATGGTTAAACGTTGCCCACCAGCCAATGCCAACCACCCCAATCCGTGCGGTCATAGCGTTCCCTCCTGCGCGATGGTCGATTGATAGACGTTTTGCATATGCACCTCGGCCGCCTTGGCCGCCGCTTCGGGATCGCGGGCCTGCAGCGCGTCGAGCAGGCGGCGGTGATCGGCAAAGCTTTGCGCCAATACGCCCGCAGTTTCCGACGCCCGCTTGCGAAACTCAAGCCCCAGGACGTTCAGAGTCTCGCCGATACGTTTCAGGAATGCGTTGCCACACCCGCCCCAGATTGCCTCGTGAAAGCTGAAATCCGACAGCCGAAACGCCCGGGCATCAGTCAGAGTTTCCTTTTGCTGCAACAGGATAGATTCCAGCTGGGCCAAGGTGCCCGCATCCATATGCACCGCCGCCCGCCGGGCCACATCGCTTTCGATCAGCGACCGGGCGTCATAAAGCTCGCGGATATTCACATCTTCAAGCGACAGGAAAAACTGGATCGGACCGAGCAGCGCATCGCCATCCAGCTTGGTGATATAAGCCCCGCCACCCTGCCGCGACTGGACCACCCCGAGGATCGCCAGCCCCCGGATTGCCTCGCGCACGGACGGGCGCGACACGCCAAGCGACTCGGCCAGTTCCCGTTCAGGCGGCAATTGGTCACCCGGTTTCAAGGCCCGCGCCGAGACCATATCCAAGATCCGCCGCGCCACCATTTCGGCCACGGATTCACGCACGATGGGGCTGTCAAAAAGGATGGGCTTGGGTGGTTCGGTCATGTTTCAGCGGCTTTCTGACCAAAAATCCGGGTCAGATCAATGCGCGGCACCAGCACCGAGCCGATCAGCAGCAGCCCCACCACGCCGGTTTGAATATGCCCGGTGATGTTGACCAACGCCATGCCGTTGCGCAGGTTCAGAACGATCAGGATTGCCATCAGCGTGCCGAACAGGCTGCCGGTGCCCCCAAAAACGCTGACCCCGCCGAGCAGAACCATGGTGATGATGTCCAGCTCGAACCCATTGGCGACATCGCCGCGCACAGCCCCCACACGGGCCGCAAACAGCAAGCCGGCAAAGGCCGACACGGCCCCGGACATGGTAAAAATGATGATCTTGTGCCGCCCGCTGTCGATCCCGGCATAGTCGGCCACATTGCGATTGGTGCCGATCACATAGGTCAGCCGCCCAAATCCGGTGCGTTGCAGCAGCACGTAAAGGCCGACGAACAGAATGGCAAAGGCGATCAGACCGAAGGGGACAGCACCGATAAGCCCCTTTTGCCCAAGGTTATCAAACCATTGCGGGAAATCCCCGATCCCCCGATCTTCGACCAGAACCCGGGCCAGCCCACGAAAGCCGATCAATGTGGCCAGCGTGACCACCAGCGAGGGCAGGCCGATCCGGGCCACGAAATACCCATTGAACAGGCCGCCCGCGATGCCGATGCACAGGCAAATGGCGATGGCGGCTGGCGCGGGCACGCCCTGCTGGAGCAGCCAGCCAAAGGCACAGGCGGACAGGCCCATCATTGACCCGACAGACAGGTCAATTTCGGCATTGATAATGACGAAAGTCATCACCAGGGCCACAATGATTTTCTCGATCGATAGCTGAAACAGGTTGATCTGATTGGAAAATGTCAGGAATTCCGGAGCCAGCGCCACATTGACCGCGATGATCAGGGCCAGCGCACAGATCAGGAACCCCTCCCAGCTTTGCAGCAGCTTCATGGCTTGGCCTCCCGTGCATTGCGTTCCTTTTCGCGCCGCACCCGCAGGGCGATCAAACGGCGCATCAGGATGGCGTCGACCGCCACGGCGGTCAGGATCAGCGCGCCCAGAACGGCCTCGCGCCAGAACTCGCTGACCAGGTCCCAACGCACCAGCGAAGTGTCGATCAAGTCGATCATCACCGCCCCGATCAGCGCCCCAAAGGCGGTGCCGGAGCCGCCGAATATGTTGACCCCGCCGACCACTGCGGCGGCCACGGATTTGAATTCAAAGCCTAATCCGGCCACGACCGTGATCGTCCCGAACCGCGCCAAAAACATGAACCCGGCCAACCCGGCCAGGACCCCGGCCAGCGTGAAGGCCACGAAAACCGTGCGCTGGCTGTTGATCCCGGCCATGTCGGCGGCCTCGGGGTTCGATCCGACGGCATAAAGTTGTCGGGCGGGCCGCAGGCGGGACAAGGCGATGTGGACCACCAGCACCACGGCGACGGCGGCGACAAAGGCGGCGCGAAATTCGACGCCGCCAATGTCAAACAGCACCAGATTGGGGAAATCCACCAGCCAGGCGGGCAGTTGATCGGCGGTGATGGATTTGGCGTCGGAATATTCGACCAGAAAGCTGCGGAATATCGCCATGGTCGCCAGCGTCACAATGATCGACGGCACCCGCGCATATGACACCAGCGCGCCG
>JANOMH010000772.1:0-11965 GCA_031420215.1 Rhodobacterales bacterium
GTCACACACACCGGGAATCGTTGTCACAGGGGCCTCTGGCCGGATGGGGCAAAGCCTGATCGCGGCAATACTGGCGTCGGATAAATGCCATCTGGTCGGCGCATTGGAACGGCCCGGGCACGACTGGATCGGACGGGACACCGGCGGCGGGATCAAAATCACCGATGATCCGCTTGAGGTGTTCGCCAAGGCGCAGGCGGTGATCGACTTTACCGCCCCCGCCGCTACGGTCGGTTTTGCGGCGCTGGCCGCACAGGCGCGCGCCGTGCATGTGATCGGGACCACCGGGCTGTCGCCCGAAGATCTGACCAAAATCAGCGCCGCCGCCCGGCATGCGGTGATCATCCGGGCCGGAAACATGTCGGTGGGCGTCAATCTGCTGGTGCAGCTGACCCGCAAAATCGCCGCCGCCTTGGACGAAGATTTCGATATCGAGATTATCGAGGCGCATCACCGGTCCAAAGTCGACGCGCCGTCCGGCACCGCTTTGATGCTGGGGCAGGCAGCCGCCGAAGGGCGCGGCGTCAATCTGGACGACATCGCCGACCGGGGCCGCGACGGGCTGACCGGGGCACGCGGGCGGGGGCATATCGGGTTCAGTGCGATCCGGGGGGGCGATATCATTGGCGAACATGACGTCATGTTTGCCGCCCCCGGTGAACGGATCATCCTGCGGCATGTGGCGACCGACCGCAGCATTTTCGTGCGCGGCGCCTTGCGCGCGGCGCTGTGGGGGCAGGCGAAATCGCCGGGGGAATATGATATGACCGATGTGCTCGGACTCTGAACATTGAGTCGCGTGCTTTGGTGAACCAATCCGCAGTCCGATGCGTTGAACCTGCGACTGTCCAAAACCCGAGCTTGCCATGCCCCGTGTCCTTGCCGCCCTGTTCGTGTCGCTCGTGACGACCCTGCCTGCCTTTGCCGCAGAATTCATCAGGGTCGGCGATGAGCCGACTTTTCTGCGCCTGATGGATGGGCGCGAACTGCGGATTGGGGTCGTTGGCCTTTCCCTGTCGGTCAATCCGGATGGCACAATTGCGGGCTCTGCGGCGGGCTTTGCGGTGACCGGCAACTGGACTTGGCAGGACGGCTTTTTCTGCCGCGAAATGAATTGGGGCGGGACCGAAATCCCCTATAACTGCCAATTGGTCGAAGCGCGCGGCACTGATATGATGCGTTTTACCGTGGATCAGGGCGCCGGCGACGCGGCAGAGTTCAACCTGCGGTGACCTGAAACTCTGCAATTTCTTTGGGTTGATAAATATCCCCGCCGGAGGCACCTGCACTGCGGCTGGAGCCGCCTTCAAAAATCAATCGCCAGCCCCTTCTTCTCCCAATCGCCATAGCGCACCGGGTCCGGCCCATCGCGACCACCCAATTCTTTGGGCAATACCGCCTCGCCCGCCGCTTTTCGCCGCGCTTCGGCCTCGGCCAACGCCCGGACCGCAGCGGGAGCCAGTTCACATTGGGGGTCTTGGGACATGACGGCTTCCTTGTGTGGCTTGCCGTGCTGATATACGGCGCAGACGACGCGAAACAAGGGAAGACCAGATGAGCCAAAACCAAGCCCAGACCAGTCTTGCCCCCCGCCGCGCCGCCCTGCACCTGCTGGATCAGATCATCGGCGAGGGACGGCTGATGGCCGAACTGATTGCAGGCGGCGCATTGGCGCATCTGGCGGGCGATGACCGGGCCCGCGCCCAACGGCTGGCCACCGAAACCCTGCGCGGGCTGGACCGGGCCGACCGGCTGTTGAAACCCTGGCTGACCAAGGCCCCACCGCTGACGATCCGCAATATCCTGCGGCTGGGCACCTGGGAGATTTGCCATGGGGCTGCCGCGCATGGGGTCGTCAATGACATGGTCCAAATCGCCGGGCTGGGCAAACGGACCGCTACCTTAAAGGGGCTGGTGAACGCTGTATTGCGCAAAATTGCCACCGAACCCGCCGAGGTCTGGACAAAACTGCCCACACCCGCCCTTCCCGACTGGCTGCGCAGCCCCTTGGTCGAGGCTTGGGGGCGCAAACCTGTGGCCGCGATGGAACAGGCCCATTGCGCCGGGGCCGCGCTGGACATCACTGCCAAAACCGACCCCGCTGCTGTCGCCGCACTGCTGGGCGGCACGGTTCTGCCCACCGGATCAATCCGGGTGCCGGATGCCGGGCAGGTGTCGCTATTGCCCGGCTATGCTGATGGCTCTTGGTGGGTGCAGGATGCGGCGGCGGCCATTCCGGTGCAGATCCTTGCCCCGCAACCCGGCGAAACCGTTCTCGACCTTTGCGCCGCCCCCGGCGGTAAAACCATGCAGGCCGCCGCGCGCGGGGCAAAAGTCACCGCGGTGGACAGTTCCGAAACCCGGCTGACCCGGCTGGCCGAAAACCTTTCCCGCACCGGCCTTGCTGCGACCATCGTCCTGGGTGATGCTTTGACCCACACCGGCACCTATGACGCGATCCTGCTCGACGCGCCCTGTTCGGCCACCGGCACGATCCGGCGGCACCCGGACCTGCCCTTTGCCAAGGATGGGGCCGAATTCGCCGGGCTGATTGACCAGCAATCCCGGATGATCGACCACGCCCTGACCCTGCTGAACCCCGGCGGCCGGCTGGTGTTTTGCACCTGCTCGCTGCTGCCGGATGAAGGCGAAGTGCAGGCCGAGGACGCCCTGGCCCGCCACCCCGGCCTGACCGCCAACCGTGCCGCCCTGACCCTTCCTGGGATCGACCCCGCATGGATCACCCCCGAAGGCGGCTTGCGCCTGCGCCCGGATTATTGGAGCGACCTTGGCGGCATGGACGGGTTCTACATCATCTGTCTGCAAAACTCCGCCTGAGTTGACACGTCGGCCCATACGAGTCGCGTGACTTGGCTGCCTTTGGCCCGTATCATCGCACCAACAACAATAACCCCAATCAGCGCGGGCAAGGCAGCAGGTGGTCAAAGCACAAACATGGGCTGCACGGCAAGCGCGCCTGATGGACAAAGTCCATGCGCGGCTGGCGGCACATGCACGTCCGGCCACTGGCTTTGTCTCGGCCCCGGAACCCCGCACCATCGGCCATTTCGCGCGCGGGCGGCAGCTGATTGCCGGGAATTTCATGTTTGGCGGGCAATTGATCGAAGCGCCCAAAAGCCAGATATGGGAGATCGGGCCGCTTGATCCCCATTATGCCGCCCAACTGCATGGCTGCGCCTGGCTGGATGATCTGGCCGCCGTCGGCGATGGCAAAGCCCGCGAGCGGGCGCAAGCTTGGGTGTTTGGCTGGATTGACCGTTACGGCGCGGGGCAGGGGCCGGGCTGGACCCCTGACTTGGCCGGGCGTCGGCTGATCCGCTGGATCAACCACGCGCTGTTTTTGCTGCGCGGGCAGGATAAACCTGCCTCTGACCGGTTTTACGCAAGCCTGACCCGCCAGACCATCTTTCTGTCGCGGCGCTGGCGCTCTGCCGGGCAAGGGCTGCCCCGGTTCGAGGCGCTGACCGGGATGATTTACGCTGGCCTGTCCCTGACCGGGATGGAGCAGCATGTTGATCCCGCAGTGAAAGTCCTGGCGTTGGATTGCAATACCCAGGTCGACGGAACTGGCGGCATCGCCACCCGCAACCCCGAGGAATTGCTTGACGTTTTCACCCTGCTCACCTGGGCTGCCCAAGCACTGGGCGAGGCGGATAAACTGGTCCCCGAGGCACATCTGGCCGCTATTGCCCGGATCGCCCCCACCTTGCGGGCCTTGCGCCATGCCGATGGCGGGCTGGCCCGGTTTCACGGCGGCAGCCGGGGGCTGGACGGGCGGCTGGACCATGCTTTGGCCACGTCCGGGGTCAAGGGCAGGGTCACGGACACGCTGCACATGGGCTTTGGCCGGTTGGCAGCCGGGCGGACCACGGTAATCGTCGATGCCAGCCCGCCGCCCAAAGGGGCGGCATCAGGGCAGGGACATGCGTCAACACTGGCGTTTGAACTCACCTCCGGGCGGCGGCCGGTGATCGTGAACTGCGGCTCCGGGGCCAGCTTTGGCGAAGACTGGCGCCGGGCCGGGCGGGCCACCGCCAGCCATTCCACGCTGGGGATCGACGGGTTTTCCTCGGCCCGGCTGGGGCAAACCGGCGGGGTCGCCGATCTGTTGGTCGATGCGCCCACGCGGGTGCCCTGCGAAATGTCGCATTACAATGACGCTCAGCGGCTTGAAGCCGGGCACAACGGCTGGCAAACCAGTCACGGGCTGACCCATGCCCGTACACTTGATCTGACAGTGGATGGGCGCGGGCTGGCGGGCGAGGATCTGCTGACCACTCTGTCCGACGGCGACAAGGCGCGCTTTAACCGGGCGATGGACGCGACCGCATTGCAAGGCATCGGCTTTTCCATCCGCTTCCATCTGCACCCCGAGATTGAAGCCGCAGTCGACCTTGGCGGTGCGGCGATTTCGCTGGCTTTGAAAAGCGGCGAGGTCTGGATTTTCAGGGCAGACAACAGTGCTAACATGTCGCTGGAACGATCCGTCTATATGGAATCGGGCCGTCTGGCCCCCCGGCCATCGCAACAGGTGGTTTTATCTGGTCGCGCAATCACCTATGCGACGCGGGTTCGCTGGTATCTGGCCAAAGCGCAGGACACGCCCAACGTCCTGCGCGACCTTGCGCCCGAGCGGGAAGGTGATCTAAACGACGCCGACGATAAAGGAGAGTGACCCCGATGAAGGAACTGCAACCCGTCCGCCGGGCGCTGCTCTCTGTTTCCGACAAAACCGGACTGCTCGACCTGGCGATGGCTTTGGCCGAGCGGGGGGTGCAACTGCTCTCTACCGGCGGCTCGGCGCAGGAATTGCGGGGCGCGGGCCTGCGGGTCCGCGATGTGGCCGAAGTGACAGGTTTTCCCGAAATGATGGACGGGCGGGTCAAAACCCTGCATCCGCGTGTGCATGGCGGATTGTTGGCGGTGCGCGATGATCCGGCCCATATCGCCGCGATGAAAGAGCACGATATCGACCAGATCGACCTGCTGGTGGTGAACCTGTATCCGTTCGAGGCGATGCTGGCCAAGGGTGCCGATTATGCCACCATGGTCGAGAATATCGATATTGGCGGCCCTGCAATGATCCGGGCGGCGGCCAAAAACCATGCCTATGTGACTGTCGTCGTCGACCCCGCCGACTATGGCGCTTTGCTCGCCGAACTGGAGGCCAACGCCGACAACACCACCCTGGCGTTTCGGCAGGGGATGGCCCAGACCGCTTATGCTCGGACCGCCGCCTATGATGCCGCTGTCAGCAACTGGATGGCTGGCGCAATCGGGCAGGATGCACCGCGCCGCCGGGCCTTTGCGGGCACACTGGCCCAGACCCTGCGCTATGGCGAAAACCCGCATCAACGGGCGGCGTTTTATACCGATGGCACCGGACGGCCCGGTGTGGCCACCGCCGTGCAGCATCAGGGCAAGGAGCTGTCCTACAACAACATCAACGACACCGATGCAGCGTTTGAACTGGTGGCCGAGTTTGCCCCTGCGGATGGTCCGGCCTGTGCGATCATCAAACATGCCAACCCCTGCGGCGTAGCCCGGGGGGCGACCCTGCTAGGGGCCTACAAGGCCGCGTTCGCCTGCGATCAGACCAGCGCATTCGGCGGCATCGTCGCCTTCAACATGCCGCTGGACGAAGAAACCGCCGTTGAAATCACCCGGATTTTCACCGAAGTAGTGATCGCGCCGGGGGCCAGCGACGCCGCCAAACGGGTGTTTGCGGGCAAGAAAAACCTGCGCCTGTTGACGGCTGTCAACTTGCCTGACCCTTTGGTCCGGTCCCTGACAACACGGCAGGTCGCGGGTGGATTTCTGGTGCAGGACAAAGATGTGGGCCAACTTGACCCGATAATGCTGCGCGTCGTGACCAAAGTGCAGCCGACTGATGCGCAAATGGCCGACCTGCGCTTTGCATGGACCGTCGCCAAACACGTCAAATCCAATGCCATCGTTTATGTCCGCGATGGGGCAACCGTGGGAATCGGCGCGGGGCAGATGAGCCGGATTGACTCGACCCGCATCGCCGCCCGCAAGGCGCAGGATATGGCCGAGGCGCTGGGCCTGTCCGCCCCCCTGACCGTAGGCTCGGTGGTGGCCTCGGATGCGTTCTTTCCCTTTGCCGACGGGCTGTTGGCGGCTGCCGATGCGGGGGCGGTGGCGGTCATACAGCCTGGCGGATCGGTCAAGGACGCCGAGGTGATCGCGGCGGCCGATGCGGCAGGCATCGCCATGGTTTTCACGGGGATGCGCCATTTCCGGCACTAGTCAAAGTTTGATAGAGGCGCAGATGATGAAACTCACATTCTGGACCGCATTTTGGGTCTTTCTGGCCGATCAAGCCAGCAAATACCTTGTGGTTCACGGGCTTGATCTGGCCAACCGGCTGCAAATCGACGTGTTCCCGCCATTCCTGACCTTTCGGATGGCGTGGAACCGGGGGGTGAATTTCGGAATCGGCTCTGGCTTTGACATGCGCTGGGTGCTGATCGGCATCGCCGTTACTATCGGGGCTATCGTGCTGTACTGGATCCACCGCGAGGGTGGCAGCAAATGGACCTATATCAGTGCCGGGCTGCTGGTGGGTGGGGCTTTGGGCAATGTGCTTGACCGGCTGCTTTACGGGGCGGTCGCCGATTTCCTGAACATGACCTGTTGCGGGATCGACAACCCCTATGCGTTCAACCTGGCCGATATCGCAGTCTTTGCCGGGGCCATCGGGCTGGTGATCTTTACCGGCAAACCCAAACCCAAAGCCAAACCGGCCAAGTCAAAGACCTCGTGACGAACCGGGTGGGCTGGGGTAAGAGAGGGGCAGAACCGGGGTGGGTAGGGGTCCGACAATGCGCAAGGCAGTGCTGACAGCGATGCTGCTGCTGGGCTTGGCCGCCTGTAACCGGGGCGGCAAAGTTGGCCCTGATGAATTTACCGTGCTGCCAACCCGGCCCATCGAGTTTCCCGAAAACTTCAGCGCCTTGCCGCCGCCCACGCCGGGCGGGTTCAACCTGACCGATCCGAACCCGACGGGTGATGCGATTGCGGCTTTGGGCGGAACCCAAACCAATGCGGGTGGGATTCCGGCCAGCGACGCAGCCCTTGTCGCCGCCGCGTCCCGCAACGGGACCGATCCGGCGATCCGGCAAACCCTCGCCGCCGAAGATGCGGGTTTGCTGCGCCGGGCCACGCGCGGCGCGGGCGAAAACCGGGCCCGCTATCTGCGGACCTATGCGGGGCAGGCACTTGACGCCTATGCCGAACTTTTGCGGTTCCGCAATGCCGGCGTGCAGGTCCCCTCGGCCCCGCCGCCGAATTAGGGCCGGCCAACGACTTGTCACATAAGCGTTTGACCCGCTTGAAGATGGCCACAACTGGGGTAGGTTGCAGCCAAACCCGCGTTGACCCATAGCCAGATCCCCCGCTTCTTTTGGCCCCTAAATATCCCCGCCGGAGGCTCCGGCATCCGTCACAGGCGCAGGCGCCCGAAACCTGTGACCCGCTTTCCCTGAAAGGCTCTGCCCATGTTGCGAACTGCCGTGTTGCTGACTACCCTCTGGGCCACAACGGCCCTTGCACAAGAGGTGACCACCTACACCCTAGATAATGGCATGGGCATCGTGGTGATCGAAGATCATCGCGCCCCGGTCGTGGTGCATATGGTCTGGTACAAAGCCGGATCAGCGGACGAGGTCGAGGGGCAATCCGGCATTGCCCATTTTCTGGAACACCTGATGTTCAAATCCACCGACACCCTGGCCACGGGCGAATTTTCGTCAACCGTTGCGGCCAATGGCGGCAGCGACAATGCGTTCACCAGCTATGATTACACCGCCTACCACCAACGCATCGCCGCCGACCGCCTGCCCTTGATGATGCAGATGGAGGCCGACCGGATGACCCATCTGAACCTGCTGCCGGAAGAGGTTGATACCGAACGGCAGGTCATCATCGAAGAACGCGCCCAGCGCACCGACAGCAACCCCGGCGCTTTGGCCAGCGAGCAGATGCGTGCCGCACAGTTCCAGAACCACCGTTACGGCGTGCCGATCATTGGCTGGAAACACGAGATGGAGGCCCTGACTCTGGACGACGCGCGGGCGTGGTATGACCTGTATTATTCGCCCAATGGTGCGACGCTTGTGGTCGCGGGCGACGTGGTGCCTGCCGAAGTTCTGGCGCTGGCGCAGCAATATTATGGGGTCATCCCGGCCCAACCCGACCTGCCCCCCCGCTTCAGGCCGGTTGAACCGCCACAGCGCGCCGAGCGGCGGATGATCTACGAAGATGAACGGGTATCGCAGGATTACCTGACCCGGTCCTATCTGGCGCCGGAACGTGATCCGGGTGCGCAACAGGAAGCTGCCGCTTTGGTCTATCTGGCGGAAATTCTGGGCGGGTCGTCCTTTACCTCGATCCTTGGGGTCAAGCTGACCTTTGACACCCAGACCGCCATTTATACCGGGGCGTCCTATGATGCGGACAGCCTCGACACGTCCTCCTTTTCACTGACCGTGGTTCCGGCCGAGGGCGTCAGCCTGCAACAGGCCGAAGACGCGATGGATGCGGCTTTGGCCGGTTTCATGGCCACCGGCGTGGACCCCGACCAACTGGCCCGGATCAAGACTCAGTTATATGCCAGCGAAGTCTATGCCCGCGATAATGTGGCGGGCATTGCCAACCGCTATGGTGCTGCTTTGTCGCAAAGCCTGACCGTGGCCGATGTGCAGGACTGGCCCAATGTGCTGCAAGCCGTCACCGCCGAGGATATCATGGCCGCCGCGACCAAAGTGTTCAACCGCGATCAGGCCGTCACCGCCTGGGTCGTCGCCAGCCGCGAAGGGATGACCCAATGATCCGCACTCTGTTTGCCGCCGCCTTTGCGCTGTTTGGTTCATTGGTCCATGCTGAAATCAATATCGAACAAGTCACTTCTCCCGGCGGGATCACCGCCTGGCTGGTGCAGGAACATTCGATCCCCTTTACCGCCCTTGAGATTCGCATTCGCGGCGGGGCAAATCTGGACGAACCCGGCAAGCGTGGCGCGATCAACCTGATGACCGCCCTGCTGGAAGAAGGCTCTGGCGACATCGACGCCCGCACTTTTCAGGCTCAGCGCGAGGCTTTGGCTGCCAGTTTTGGCTTTCGCGTGTATGACGATTCGTTCTCGGTCTCGGCGCAATTTCTGACCGAGAACCGGACCGAAGCACTGTCCCTGCTGCGTGGCGCTTTGATTGAACCCCGGTTTGATGCCGATGCCATCGAACGGGTGCGCGCGCAGGTGCAGGCGAATATCGAAAACGACGCCAAAGACCCGCAATCACTGGCCGGTGATGCCTTTAATGCTGCAGCTTTCGGCGAACATCCCTATGGATCATCCTTGAACGGCACGGCGGAATCCGTTGCCGCCCTGACCCGTGATGATTTGCTGGCCGCGCACCGCAATGTGTTGACGCGTGACCGGATATTTGTCGGCGCCGTCGGCGACATCACGCCCGAGGAACTGGGGGTCATCCTTGATGACTTGCTTGGCGCTCTGCCCGCCGAGGGGCCGCCCCTGCCGCCGAAAGTCGCCTTTGGCCTTGGCGGCGGCGTCACCGTCATCGATTATCCGTCACCACAGGCGGTGGCCCTGTTTGGCGAAGTTGGAATCGAACGCGACAGTCCCGACTACTTTGCCGCCTTTCTGTTGAACTACATTCTGGGCGACGGCGGCTTTGAATCCCGGCTGATGCAAGAGGTCCGCGAAAAGCGCGGGCTGACCTATGGGATCGGCACTTATCTGGTGCCCAAGGACCTGTCGGCGACGATCCTGGGGTCAGTCACGTCGGCCAATGAAACCATGGCCGAAGCGATTGATGTGATCCGCGCCGAATGGGCCAAACTGGCCGCAGATGGGGTCACGGCAGAGGAATTGGCCGCCGCCAAAACCTTTACTACCGGCGAATACCCGCTGCGGTTCGACGGCAATGCTCCCATCGCTGAAATTCTGGTCGGCATGCAGATGATCGGCCTGCCGGCTGATTATGTGACTAACCGGAACGACTATATCAACGCGGTGACCTTAGAGGATGTGAACCGGGTTGCGGCGGAACTGCTAAAGCCCGATGCGCTGCACTTTGTGGTGGTCGGCCAACCGGTCGGGTTGGAATCAACGCAATAAGCATCTCGTAGAATCGGGGTAAGCCATGCTACTTATTGTGGCATGGCCCATCCTGACCCCCATATAGCCCCCCTTCGCCCGGTGATCCGGCAACTGGATGACACCGCGATCAACCGGATCGCGGCGGGTGAAGTTGTGGAACGCCCGGCTTCCGCAGTGAAAGAGCTGGTCGAAAACGCAATAGATGCGGGGGCGTCGCGGATTGATGTCGTGGTCGCCGATGGCGGCAAAACCCTGATCCGCGTCACCGATGATGGCTGCGGGATTGCGGCGGGCGATCTGCCCTTGGCCATGGCCCGCCATGCCACGTCGAAAATCGATGGCTCCGACCTGCTGAACATCCACAGCTTTGGGTTCCGGGGCGAAGCCTTGCCCTCGCTCGGCGCTGTCGGTCGTCTGACCATCACCAGCCGCGTCCCCGGCGCCCCCGCCGCCCAAATCGCGGTCAACAGCGGGCGCACCGATCCTGTCCGCCCTGCCGCCTTGTCCGCTGGCACCGTCGTCGAATTGCGCGACCTGTTCTATGCCACACCCGCCCGGCTGAAATTCCTGCGCACCGACCGGGCCGAGGCGCAGGCGATCAGCGATGTGATCAAACGGCTGGCCATGGCCGAACCCTTTGTCACTTTCACCCTGCGCGATACCAGCGATGGCGAGGATCGGACCATTTTCCGCGCCGATGCCGAAACCGGCGATCTGTTTGACGCATTGCACGGGCGGCTTGCCACCGTTCTGGGCCGGGATTTCGCCGCCAATGCGCTGCGGCTGGATGTACAAAAAGACGGCTTTCACCTCACCGGATACGCCGCCCTGCCAACTTATTCGCGCGGCGCTGCGGTGGCGCAGCATGTGTTCGTCAACGGCCGTCCGGTGCGGGACAAGCTGCTGCTGGGGGCGCTAAGGGCCGCCTATATGGATGTTCTCAGCCGCGACCGGCACCCGGCGGCGGCGCTGTTCATCGACTGCGACCCGCATCTGGTGGATGTGAACGTGCACCCGGCCAAGGCCGAAGTGCGGTTTCAAGACCCCGCTTTGGTGCGGTCGCTGATTGTGTCCGGCCTCAGGCAGGCGATTGCAGGTGCGGGGCACCGGGCGTCCAGCACTGTAGGGACCGAAACGCTGGCGGCGTTCAGGCCAGAACCGGCGCGGGTGTATCAGATGGACCGGCCTTCGTCGGGGGCGATCCGAACTGCGTTTATGGGCATGGCCGAACCCTCGGCCCGGTTCGAGGTCAACGAGGCCGCCACGCAAGAGGCAGAAGAGCGTCTGCCACTGGGGGCCGCTGTCGCGCAAATCCACGAAAATTATATCGTCGCGCAAACCGAAACCGGCATGATTCTGGTGGACCAACATGCCGCGCATGAACGTCTGGTCTATGAGCGATTGAAACGGCAGATTGACACCACCGGCATCGCCGCCCAAGCCCTGCTGATCCCCGAAATCGTCGAACTGCCCGAAACGGACGCGGCCCGCTTGCTCGGCCTTGCGGCCGATCTCGCCCGGTTCGGCCTTGGCATCGAACCCTTTGGGCGCGGGGCCGTCGCGGTGCGCGAGACCCCGGCGATGTTGGGCGTGGTCAATGCCAGAGCGTTGCTCGCCGACATTCTGGATGAACTGGATGACGCGGGGTCCAGCTCCGCCCTTCAAGCCCGCACCAACGCCATCCTGTCCCGCGTTGCCTGCCACGGCTCGATCCGGTCCGGGCGGCGGATGCGGGTCGAAGAGATGAACGCGCTGCTGCGCGAAATGGAGGCTGTGCCGGGCTCAGGCCAATGCAACCACGGG
>JANOMH010000773.1:0-2771 GCA_031420215.1 Rhodobacterales bacterium
GATCGCGGGCGGCATCAGGACGCGACGAAGTGGCGTACTCAGGTCTCAAGCGTGCAAAAGTTGTTAGCGCGATTTGGACGAGGAGCTGCCGCCGGTAGCCACTACAGCGAGCTAACTCGCCCAGTCCGGGACGGTAACCGAGGTCCGGGTCTTGGTTCGTTCCATCTATCTAAGGCGCAGTCGTTTTGAGAAGCCGGCGCGGGGGCCAATGTTGCGTAGGCAGCAAGCGATGCAAGAACGCACTTGACAGAAATGATGCGCCCTTCTTTGACTTTACATGAAAACTGCCCGCCCCGAAAGCAGCTCCATTTACAGCAAAGGTCAGCGCCATGCGCATGGAAATCGAATATCTGGGCAAGCGCGAAATCGACGCCCTTGGCCTGACGAACGACGAGATTCTGTCCGCCATCGAAGGCGGACTGATCGCGGCGGGACAGGGGCAGACGGTGATCGAGCCGCGTATGCATCTGACACCGGACCCGGCCTTCAACGGCCACTTCAATGTGCTGCGCGGCTACGTGGCCCCGCTCGGCTATGCCGGTGTTAAGATCGTGGGCGACTATGTCGACAATTACAAACAAGGATTGCCGTCGGAACTGGCCCTGCTGAACCTGTTCGATCCGCGGACAGGCGCTCCGCGGGCGGTGATCGACGCGGCAGGCATCACCGACATGCGGACGGGGGCGTTGACGGCGCTTGGCGCAAAGTGGCTCGGGCCGCACAATCCGAAGGTGCTGGGGCATATCGGGTCTCGCGGCACCGCCTATTGGAACGTGCGGCTGCTGGACCACCTTTTTGATTTCGAGGAAATCCGCGTGCATTCCCGCCGATCCGAAAGCCGGGAAGCCTTTGGCGAGAAACTCAGCCGCGATCTGGGCAAGTCCGTGATCGTCACCGAGGATTGGGAAAGCTGTCTTAGCGGTGCCGACATTCTGGTCGAGGCGAGTCGTTTGAACGCACCCGAGCCGCTATTCAACCGCGACTGGGTCCGCAAGGGCGCACTGGTCATCCCCTATGGCACGATGAGCACGCTGCCGCTGCGGTTTACCGAAGGGTTCGACAAGTTCGTGATGGATGATTTGGGGCAAATGAGAGCGGGCAAACTGGGGGCGCTGCGCCCGCAAATCGATGCAGGATCGATCACCGAGGCCAGCTTTTACGCCGAGATCGGGGAAATCGCCGCCGGACTAAAGCCAGGGCGAGAGTCGGAAGATGAAACCATCCTGTTCTGGCATCGCGGTATGTCTACCGGCGACATAGCCCTGGGTGCTGCAATACTCGACAAGGCCCGGGCGATGGGGCTCACGCAGAACCTGCTGTACCGGGATGACTGACAGGCTGCATCTGGACGGGCAGTCGCTGACCATCGCGGCACTGGAACACGCGGCATGCGGCGGTGTACCGATTTCGCTTTGTCCGGACGGTCTGGCCTGCATGGCCGAAAGCCGCGCGCTGATGATGCAGGCGATTACGGCGGGTCGGCAAATTTATGGTGTCACCACCGGGTTGGGGGCCAGATCGGGCGAACGGCTAACGGATGACGCGCTTGCCGCCTTTTCCCTCGAAACCATCCGTGGACGCGCACATGCGGTTGGTCCAGATGAAACAGCAGCGACGGTGCGGGCGGCAATGATTGTGCGTCTGAATACCTTGCTTTCGGGCTATTCGGGGGCCAGTCCGCAACTGGCCAACCACCTTGTTGCCTGCCTGAATGCCGGGCTGACACCCATTGTGCCTGCCTTCGGATCGGTGGGCGTGGCGGATCTGACGTGGAATGCGACTTTGGCGCTTGGCCTTATCGGTGAAGCCCCGCTTGTCGGGCCAACGGGGTCATCTGGGCCCGGCGCCGAAATGCTGCGCGCCCATGGCATCACGCCGTGGCAGCCGGGGCACCGCGACGGGCTGGCCATCGTCAGCCATTCCTGCGGGGTGGTGGCCCGGGCAGCGCGCGCACTGTTCGCCGCGCGGCACGCGTTCGACGTGACACAAACGGCGGCGGCGTTGTCGATGCTTGCCTTTCAGGCGAACCTCACGCCATTCCTGCCGGAGGTTCTGGAGTGTAGCGGCCATCCCGACCAGAAGGCAGCGGCACAGGGTATCCGGCAGCGCCTGCAGGGCAGTGCGATCGCGGCAGGCGCCGCCCCGCGCCGGTTGCAGGACCCACTTTCGCTGCGCAACATTCCGCAAATTCACGGGGCGGTCCTCGCGGCGCTTAGGTTTGCCGAAGGGGCAGTGCAAACCGATCTGAACGGATGCAGCGACAACCCGGTGGCGCTGACGCAGCACGCCGAGATCTTGTCCTGCGGGGCCTATCTCACGGCGCATCTAACCAATGCGCTGGAACTGGTGGCCCGGTCCTTTGTGCATCTGGCGACCGCGCAGGTCGCGCGGATGTCCAAGCTGCTGAATCCCGACTTCAGCGGACTGCCGTTGTTTCTGGCCGCCCCCGCCGCCACCGCAAACGGCTTTGCCGCCGTCATGAAAACCGCCGAAGCTTTGCTGGGTGAGTTGATGCATGAGGCGCAGCCGGCAGCCATCTGGCCCAGCCTCAATGCCAACGGGGTCGAAGATGTGCTGACATCTTCGCCGGTCGCGGCAAGGGCCTTGGCACGGATTACCGCATTGTCGTCGCGGCTTAGCGCCATCGAGTTGATCATCGCGGCACAAGGCGTCGATCTGCGCGGCGCGGCAGCGCTACCCGGAGCGCCGCTAGTCAGGGTCATGACGTTTGTGCGCAGCAACTCGGCGCCACTTGTCGCCGCCAGGCCCCT
>JANOMH010000774.1:0-6302 GCA_031420215.1 Rhodobacterales bacterium
GCGCACTTCCGCGCGGATCGGGTGTTGATCAGTCATCCCAAGACCCTGTCGCCCTGTCAGAAGATTTGCAAGGGGGAGCCAATCGTGATTAACCATCGGACAAGACATTTCGTCTAGGGTTGGGATTAGTTTAGCATTAAACTACCCCGAGGAAAGGCCGCCATGACCGACACTCCGCGCGACGTCGACCGCGAAAGCCAACGGCAGGCCGCCTTGGATTATCACCGCTACCCCAAGCCCGGCAAACTGGAGATCAGGGCCACCAAACCCTTGGCCAATGGCCGCGATCTGGCCCGCGCCTATTCCCCCGGCGTGGCCGAAGCGTGCCTGGAGATCAAGGCCAACCCCGATACTGCCCGCGATTACACCGCCCGCGGCAATCTGGTGGCCGTGGTCACCAATGGCACCGCTGTGTTGGGGCTTGGCAATATCGGCGCGCTGGCCAGCAAGCCGGTGATGGAGGGCAAGGCGGTTCTGTTCAAGAAATTCGCCAATATCGACTGTTTTGATATCGAACTGAACGAACCCGACCCGTATAAACTGGCCGATATCGTCTGCGCTTTGGAACCCACGTTCGGTGCGATCAACCTTGAGGATATCAAGGCACCCGATTGTTTTATCGTCGAAAAACTGTGCCGGGAACGGATGAAAATCCCGGTGTTTCACGACGATCAGCATGGCACCGCCATTGTCGTCGGTGCCGCCACCACCAACGCGCTGCGCGTCGTCGGCAAGGCATTTAAGGACATCAAGATTGTCTCGACCGGTGGTGGTGCGGCCGGGATTGCCTGCCTGAACATGCTGCTGCAATTGGGCGTCCGGCGCGAAAATGTCTGGCTGTGCGACCTTCAGGGACTGGTCTATAATGGCCGTTCTGCCGACATGACCGCGCAAAAGGCCGACTATGCCCAAGGGACCACCCCTGCGACCCTGAGCGATGTGATCAGCGGCGCCGACATGTTCCTGGGCCTGTCTGGTCCGGGCGTGCTGACGCCCGAAATGGTTACTAAAATGGCCCCCCGCCCGATCATTTTTGCCCTCGCCAACCCCTCGCCTGAAATCGAGCCTGCCGCAGCCCGCGCTGTCGCGCCGGATGCGATCATCGCCACGGGCCGCAGCGATTATCCCAATCAAGTCAATAACGTGCTGTGTTTCCCGTTCATCTTCCGGGGTGCACTGGATGTGGGGGCAACCGAGATTAACGAAGCGATGAAGATCGCCTGTATCGAGGGCATCGCCGAACTGGCCCGCGCCACCACCAGTGCCGAGGCTGCGGCGGCCTATCGTGGCGAACATCTGACCTTCGGCCCCGATTACCTGATTCCCAAGCCGTTCGATCCGCGCCTGATCGGCGTCGTTGCCAGCGCCGTCGCTCGCGCCGCGATGGACACCGGCGTCGCCACCCGGCCCATTACCGATATGAAGGCTTACCGTGAAAAACTCGACGGCTCGGTTTTCAAATCTGCCCTGATCATGCGCCCCCTGTTCGAGGCCGCCCGCACTGGCAGCCGCACGATTGTGTTTGCCGAGGGCGAGGATGAACGGGTGCTGCGCGCTTCGCAGGCGATGATCGAGGATATGACCTATAAACCGATTCTGGTGGGTCGCCCCGAGGTGATTGCCGCCCGCTGCGAACGCGCCGGTCTGAAAATCCGGCCTCAGGTGGATTTTGACATCGTGAACCCGGAAAACGACCCGCGTTACCGCGATTATTGGGGCACGTACCACGATCTTCTGGCCCGGCGCGGCGTCACGCCGGACCTTGCCAAGGCGATCATGCGGACCAATACGACCGCGATTGGGGCGGTGATGGTCCATCGCGGTGAGGCTGACAGCCTGATATGCGGCACCTTCGGGCAGTTCCTCTGGCACCTGAATTATGTCGGTCAAGTGCTTGGAACCGGCGGACTTCATCCGATCGGCGCGCTCAGCCTGATGATCCTGGAAGACGGGCCTTTGTTCATCGCCGATACACAGGTCCATCCCGAACCGACGCCCGCCCAAATCGCCGAAACTGTTGTCGGCTGCGCCCGGCATGTGCGGCGGTTCGGGCTGGAACCGAAGATCGCGCTGTGTTCACATTCGCAATTCGGCAGTCTGGATAGCGATTCCGGGCGGCGGATGCGCGGCGCCTTGGCCCTGCTCGACGCCGCCCCGCGCGATTTCGGCTATGAGGGCGAGATGCATGTCGATGCCGCGCTGGATCAGGAGCTGCGCGACCGGATTTTCCCCGGCTCGCGGATCAAAGGCCCGGCGAATATTCTGGTTTTCGCCAATTCCGATGCCGCATCCGGCGTGCGTAACATCCTGAAAATGAAGGGCGGCGGGCTTGAGGTCGGGCCGATCCTGATGGGCATGGGCAACCGCGCGCATATCGTGACGCCGTCAATCACCGCGCGGGGGCTGCTGAATATCGCGGCCCTCGCTGGCACGCCGGTCGGGCTTTACGGTTAGCGTGGGTTTCACCCACCCTACCAGCCATATTGCAGCAAAACCCCGGTGCCGCTGTCGCGCACATGCGCCGTGGTGCCTTTGCCCGACTGGAAGATCGCAAAGGCCCCGGTTGTGCCCGGCTGCTCCAGCGTGGCCATGTGGTCATGCCCGCGTTGCCGGATCAGGCCGAGACTGCCCGCGCCTTGGATAATACCGGCAGCATTGCCCTGCCCGATCTGTTCAATCGTGGCCCCCGACCGCAGCCCCCGGTCGATGGCATAAAGCGCCAGCCCAAAGCGCAACATCTGCGCCTCTTGGACATTGCGCGGGGTCAGGGACAGCGAAATCACGTTTTCTGCCGGCGCGGGCAAGGCAGTCAACCCGAGTACGGTGGCAAGAATGAATTGGCGAAGCATGGCAGCATTCTCCTGTATTCCAAAAGGGTTAGCGCCCGGTCACGGCGACCGGGCAGGACAAGGTTCCACCTGCATAGTCAAGCGTCAGCGTCGCGCTATATTGCGCAGCAGACCCCGACACCGAGGCTGACCCGAGCGTCACTGTTTCGCCCGCACGGGCGGTGAAATCCCCGGACTGATCGATGAAATTCTGCCCGGCCCGGCCGGTTTGGGCGATCCTTAACGCATAGCGTCCGGTCACCGCCTCGGCCGCTTGCAGCCGTCCCTCGATCTGCAACTGACCGCTGCGTTCGGTAATGGCCAAGGCGCAACTCAGCGCCGATGATCGGGGCGGGCTGGACCCCGTGTTGCCCGCCACACCGCAAGCGGCGAGTGCCAGAACGATCACGCCCACGGGAATAAGTGCAAGGGGTAGCATGTCATAACTCCTTATCCTCAAAGGAAAAATGGGGCCAGCCGAACTGGCCCCAAGGGTTCAGTCCTGCACGATCACCGCAATGTTGCCGGTGCCGTTCTGCCGGGCGACAGCGTGATTGCCCACCCCGGTCTGGATCACCCCCAGCGCGTTGCGGGCCCCGTTTTGCGCCGCGTCGACCGAATTATTGCGCCCAAACTGCGCAATCCCGGTCACGTTGCAGCGACCCACCTGCGTGGACACGATGTTATTGCGATACCCGGTCTGCCCCAGCACCGTCCGGTTGCGTGACCCGTCCTGGGTGGTAATCGCAGTATTGCCCCAGCCGTTTTGATTGACGCTGAGCCGGTTCAAATAGCCAGATTGCGATGCGCCAAGGCCGTTATCGAGCCCATATTGCTGCAGGGTCACAATGTTGCCGTCGGCAAAGGCGGGGCTGCTGAAAGCCACCAGCAGGGTCAGGGAAGTGCTGGCCAGAATGCTTTTGAAACGCATGTTTTTGCTCCGAAATCGGGCGCACAAAGTCGCCACAGGGTTGAACCACACGACCCCCGGACGCATCGGCTTGGCAGCTTGTCGCCTCGGGTCGGTAGCCTGATCAAGGCATTGCCTGGAAAAAGAACCTATATCAGCGGCAGGTTAGCCAATGGCGCGGGCCGGATATCGAATATCGGCCGTCGCTGACCGCCGGAATTATGGTAGCGTTGGGTGGTAAAGCTTTGACCAAAAGGGGTTCTTATGCGCCGTTTCGGATTTGCAGTCTGCCTGATTGCTGTGGCCCAATTCGCGCGGGCAGACTGCCAGCCGGTTGATTTTATGGCACTTTCTATGCCGAACTCCGGTGATCCTGTCGAAATTGCGCTGGAGGCAGCCTATCCGGGCGCGGATCTGGATATCAGCGCCGGCACCTTCCGCACCCCCGACGGCACCGTGGTTCCCTATGCCCCGGCCCGCGATGTTGCCCCCGCCGCGCGGCTTGACGGGGCGACTTTGGGCGACATGTTCACCTATCTTTACCCGTTGGAATTCGATCTGACCCCCCGCCAAACCGCATGGTTCGACCCTGGCCGGGTGCGGGATGAAGCGTTTTTTCAGGCCCTTTACTTCGATACCGAGGCCAGCGCCTCTGCAAGTTTGGCGAGCGTGGTTTATACCGGCCCTGCCCTGCGCACGACTTTTGCGTTGACGACAAAAAACTGCGTGGCAACACAGTTGGCTGCCGCTTTGGCCCAGATCGAAGGTATGGCGATAAACTTTGATGCCTATTTCGATCAGGCCGGCGGAAGTTTCAACTGGCGGGTGATCGCGGGAACTGACCGGATGTCGAGCCACAGTTTCGGCACGGCGATTGATATCAATACCGCACTCGGCGGCTACTGGCGTTGGACCAATGTAACCGAGGGTCAAGTCACTGATTACGATAACAAAATACCGGAAATCTTGGTTCACGAGTTTGAACGATTCGGGTTCATCTGGGGTGGCAAATGGAACCATTTTGACGGTATGCATTTCGAATACCGGCCCGAGCTGATCCTGTATGCGCGGCTGGCGGGCTAAGAAAACTGCTCTTGTTGCAACCGTTCATCCAGCCCGTGGCCAATGTCGAACAGCAATCGGTGGGTCACGGATGCTTCGCTCTTGATCTCGACCGACACCACTTTGCGCACCGAGCGCGAATCCGCATCCGCCATCACCGGGCGTTTGTCGGGCTCGATCACATCGAACCGGACCAGCGCGTTTTTTGGCAACAAAGCCCCACGCCAGCGCCGGGGTCGAAATGCCGCCATCGCGGTCAATGCCAACACATCGCTGCCAATCGGCAGAATCGGCCCATGCGCCGAATAGTTGTAAGCCGTTGATCCGGCAGGGGTTGCGACCAAAGCGCCGTCACAGACCAACTCTTGCATCCGCAACTTGCCATCCACGGTAATGCGCAATTTCGCCGCCTGCGGCCCGGCCCGCAACAGGCTGACTTCGTTGATCGCAAGGGCGCGATGCACTTCACCGCTCATCGTGGTGGCGACCATCGAAAGTGGGTTGATCACGGTTTCTTCGGCCTGTGACAGCCGGTCAGGCAAATCGTCGGCGGCATAGCCATTCATCAGGAACCCGACGGTGCCACGGTTCATGCCATAGACAGGAATGTCCATGTTTTCCGTGGCATGCAGGGTTTGCAGCATGAATCCGTCGCCACCCAAAGCCACGACAACCTCGGCCTGATCCAGCGGCAGATTGCCGTAGCGGGCGGCGAGCATGCCCAGACCTTCTTGGGCGACGGGCGTGTCACTTGCGGTAAAGTGAATGCGGCTGCGGGTCATCACGGTCCTTTTGTTGGGCCTAACATGTGGCCTAAGTCGTCGCGAATGCAAGCCGTCGCAAGTGCGGCCATGCGCGTCGTTTTGGCCCTTTTGACGACAGGTCGCTTGCGCTATGTCACGGCAACACTGCATGATCCAAGGATTCCGCTGATGAACGCCAAGCTGAACGCCCCCGGCCGCGACGACGGTTTTTTCACCGAAAGCCTTGCCACCCGCGATCCGGCGCTGTTTGCCGCGATGACATCCGAACTGGGCCGCCAACGGCACGAAATCGAATTGATCGCCTCGGAAAACATCGTCTCGGCTGCGGTGATGGAGGCCCAAGGCGGCGTCATGACCAACAAATACGCCGAAGGCTATCCGGGCAAGCGCTATTATGGCGGTTGCCAGTTTGTTGATATCGCTGAGAATTTAGCGATTGAGCGGGCCTGTGAATTGTTCGGTTGCAGCTTTGCCAATGTGCAGCCGAACTCGGGGTCGCAAGCCAATCAGGGCGTATTTCAGGCGCTGCTGACCCCCGGCGATACGATACTGGGGATGTCACTCGACGCTGGCGGTCACCTGACCCATGGGGCCAAGCCGAACCAGTCCGGGAAATGGTTTAACGCTATACAATATGGTGTGCGTCGGCAGGATTCCCTGCTTGACTATGACGAGGTGCAGCGCCTTGCCACCGAACATCAGCCCAAAATGATCATCGCCGGCGGCTCTGCCATCCCG
>JANOMH010000775.1:0-8003 GCA_031420215.1 Rhodobacterales bacterium
GGCATACCGACAGCCAGGGCGCGCTGGATGCCAATATTGCCTTGTCCAAACGCCGGGCGGGGTCGGTGCTGGAGCGGCTGGTGACGGATTACGGGATTGCGCGCAGCCAGTTAGCCGCCGAGGGGATGGGGTTCCTGTCACCCTTGGCCAGCAACCTGACGCCCGAGGGGCGCGACCTGAACCGGCGGGTCGAGGTGATTATCACCTCGACGGAATAGGCCAGGGGTCAGTAAGTCAAAAGGGGTTTCGGCCTGGTCGTTGGTTCGCAAACCCTTTGTTCTGCGCCGGACCGCACAGGAAATGTTGCGGATCGGCGCGTAGGGTCGATATCCTGGTGTCTGGTTGTTTGCCACAGACCCGATGCAAACGGGATTACGCCCACAGGACCATCCGTGCCCGCCCTTCGGCTTTGGCGCGGTAAAGGGCCGCGTCCGCCTTGGCCATCAGTTTATCAAACGGAGTCTGGGTGTCGCAAAACACCGCGCCGATTGACAGTGTCACTTCTATGTTCCGGTCCAACCCGTCTTGGGCGACGCCAATCGCTGTGCACAGCCGGTTACCGATGACCAAAGCCTGCGCCGCGCCGATGCCGGGCATAAAGATCGAAAATTCCTCTCCTCCCAGCCGCCCCACCAGATCGCAGGACCGCAGGTTAGCACGCAGCCGTTTCGCTATGGCAATAAGGCAGACGTCGCCCACTGCATGGCCGTAGGTATCGTTTACTTTTTTGAAATGATCGGCGTCCAGCAGCATCAATGCGCCAGTCTGACCACCGCGAGTCACCTCGGTCGTGCGGCTAAGGAATGCGCGGCGATTTGGCAGGCCGGTAAGCATATCAGTGCTGGCCCAAATCGTCAGCTTGGCCTGCAATGTATGTTGGTGGCGCATGACCGCCATGATCATCGCAATAAATGGCAGCGCAACGACCATTGTCGGCATAAAATCGGCATCAATTGAATACGGCACGCCCCGCAATCCGACGGTGACACCGTAGTTCAAAAGATGGACCAGCACCAAAAAGATGCTTCCCTTGACCAGCGCCCCAAACCAGGTGCGTGGTGCAGTCAGATCGACCAATTCATTCATCCCGGCACCCATGCACGCCCACCCCTGGGCTGATCATCGTACAACAATCCAAAGCAATCATTAAGATTTATGGGCCAATAGACCTGCCACAATGAAAAAGCGCGGCCACATTGGGCCGCGCAAGGTGGGGTCCATAGTCTGTCAAGACCGGGAGGGGACCCAGGGAAGTTCGTAAAAGTCACCAGTTCTCGGGGCCTTTGTCGGCAAAGTTATGAACCAGAAAGTCGATAAAGGCCCGGACCTTGGGTTGGGTGAAGCGGCCCGGCGGATAGACCGCGTAAATGCCCTGCACTTCGACCGGAAGGTCGGGAATAGCCTCTTGCACCAACCCTTTGGCCATCGCATCGGCATATAGAAACGACGGCAGATATGCGATCCCGAGGCCCGAGATACAGGCGTTCAGCAGGGATTGCCCGTCATTCACCGTCAACCAGCCCGCGGTGCGCACCTGGCGCTTTTCACCCGAGGGGGCGGTCAGTTTCCAGACGGCGGCATTGGCTTGGTTCGAGTAATGCAGCAGCTTGTGTTCGTTCAGATCGTCGATCTTGTCCGGGCGGCCATAGTGTTTGAAGTATCCCGGCGAGGCGATCATCTTTTTGGTGGTCTCGGTCAGTTTGCGGGCGCGCAGGGTGCTGTCCTCAAGCTCTCCGATCCGCACGGCCATATCGAAGCCTTCGGAAATCAGTTCGACGTAGCGGTTGTTCAGGACCATGTTCACGGTGATATCGGGGAATTCCTGCAGGAACTCACCTAGGACCGGGGACAGGTGGTTGACGCCGAAATCGGTCGCGACGCTGATCCGCAGCAGGCCAGATGGGGCCGATTGCATCGAGGTGACAAGCGCATCCGCCTCGCCTGCGTCATTCAGGACGCGACGGGCACGGTCATAATAGGCAAGTCCGATTTCAGTCGGGCTGACCCGGCGGGTGGTGCGGTTCAGCAGGCGGGCCCCAAGCCGGGCTTCAAGGGCAGAGACGTGCTTGGACACAGCGGATTTCGAAATCCCCATCTTTTTGGCCGCGTCTGTAAAGCCGCCCTGATCCACAACCGTGGCAAAGGCCTCCATTTCCGTCAAGCGATCCATCCACGTACCTCTGAGTTCAACTTCTACAGGTCTTTCTGGCGGTTGAATCAGGCGGGAATAGGACGCGGGACAGACAATATCAGGGTTTAAGCATGGACTGTGGAGGGCAAGGAAACAGCTCTGCCATAATTCCGGCTTACCTATGAATTGCGTGTACCCTGTCGCCCGGTTAGGTTTCTGCAATCAGCAACATGAAAGGCGACGCTATGGAACGTGTGACCGGCATTGGCGGGATCTTCTTTCGCGCGGCTGACAGCAAAGCACTGTCAGAATGGTACGCCACCCATCTGGGCGTGGTCGGCGATCCGGTCTGGTTGCAACAGGCCGGACCGACTGTATTTGCCCCATTCCGGCAGGATACAGACTACTTTGGCCGCGACAGCCAGCAATGGATGATCAACTTTCGGGTTGCTGACATGGATGCAATGCTGTCCCAACTGGCCGCAGTGGGCATTCCGGCCGAAACGCGGGCCGAATGGGACAGCGCCGACTATGGCCGGTTTGCGCGGATCCATGACCCTGAGGGCAACCCGATCGAATTGTGGCAACCAGCTTAAAGTGCCGGAGGCATGTGGGTTTTACCCACCCTACGACATTGCCGCCAGCCTGGTCCCCTGATCAATCGCCCGCTTCGCGTCCAGTTCGGTGGCCACATCGGCCCCGCCGATGATATGCACCGCGCGACCAGCGGCGACCAGCACATCCGCCAGCGACCGTTCCGGCAATTGTCCTGCACACAGGACAATCGTATCCGCTGCGATCAGTTCGGGCCGGTCGCGCCCCGGCCCATAGCTGATGTGCAGGCCAGTGGCATCAATCCGTTCATAATTGACCCCGCCGATCATCTGCACCTGTTTCATCTGCAGCGCCGCCCGATGAATCCAGCCGGTTGTCTTGCCCAGATGCCGACCGAGTTTCTCGGGTTTGCGCTGCAACATCACCACTTGCCGGGTCGGCGCGTCGGGTTTCGGCCCTTCGGGGGCCAGCCCACCACGTTGGGTTTCAGGGTCGGCTACCCCCCATTCGGCCAGCCACGCAGGCAGATCAATGGTCGGGCTGTGCCCGGTCACCAGATACTCGGCGACATCAAAGCCGATGCCGCCTGCGCCGATGATCGCCACCTTTTGCCCGACAGAAGCGCCGCGCAGAACGTCGATGTAGCTCAGGACCTGCGGGCCGTCCTGCCCCGGGATGGCAGGGTCGCGCGGGGCGACGCCGGTGGCGATGATGATCTCGTCAAAGTCGGTCAGGTCGGCGGGGGTGACTGTCTGGTCCAATTGCACGATGACCCCGAGCCGGTCCAGCATGGTCCGGTAATACTCAACCAGCCCCCAGAACTCCTCTTTTCCCGGCACTTGCTTGGCAAGGTTCAGCTGGCCGCCGATTTCTGCGGCCTTGTCGAACAGGGTGACCCGGTGCCCACGCCCGGCGGCGGTCAGGGCTGCTGACAGGCCAGCGGGGCCTGCACCGACAACGGCGATGGATTTGGGGGTTTCAGTGCGATTGACGATCAGGATTGTCTCGTGGCAGGCCCGCGGATTAACCAGACAGGACGACAACTTACCGCTGAATGTATGATCCAGACAGGCCTGATTGCAGGCGATACAAGGGGCGATTTCAGCGGCTTTGCCTGCCCGCGCCTTGGCCACGAAATGCGCATCTGCCAGAAACGGGCGGGCCATGCTGACCATATCGGCGCAGCCCTCGGCCAACACCTGTTCCGCGACCTCGGGCGTGTTGATCCGGTTCGAGGTGATCAGCGGGATGCTGACCTGCCCCATCAGTTTGCGGGTAAGCCAGGTAAACGCCCGGCGCGGCACCGAGGTGGCAATGGTGGGTATCCGCGCCTCGTGCCAGCCGATACCGGTGTTGATGATGCTCGCCCCGGCCTGTTCCACGGCGCGGGCGAGTTGGACGACTTCGGCCCAGCTTGACCCATCCGGGACCAGATCAATCAAGGATAGCCGGTAGATGATGATGAAAGCCGGGCCAACGGCAGCGCGGACCCGTCTGACTACTTCGACCGGCAGGCGCATCCGGTTTTCGTAAGTGCCGCCCCAGCGGTCGGCGCGATGGTTGGTATGATTGACAAGGAACTGGTTCAGGAAATAGCCCTCTGACCCCATCACCTCGACCCCGTCATAGCCAGCCTCTTGGGCGCGGGTGGCAGCGGTGACGATGTCGGCGATCTGCTTTTCAATCCCGGTCTCGTCCAGTTCAAGGGGGGCAAAGGGGCTGATCGGGGATTTTATCGGACTGGGGGCGACACAGCCTTTGCCATAGGCATAGCGACCAGCATGCAGGATTTGCATGGCAATCCGGCCACCGTGATCATGCACCCGGTCGGTGACAGTCCGGTGATGGGCGATGTCCGCCGGTATAAACAGCCCCGCCGCCCCCGGAAACACCCCGCCTTCGCGGTTCGGGGCCATGCCGCCAGTGACCATCAGGGCAACCCCACCCTTGGCACGTTCAGCATAAAACGCGGCCACCCGGTGCCAGTCGCCGGTTTCCTCCAGTCCGGTATGCATCGACCCCATCAGCACCCGGTTGGGCAAGGTGACATGGCCCAGGTTGAGGGGGGCGAGCAGATGCGGGTAGAGGGACATGGCAGCACCTTTCAATTTGCGGATAAATTGGCCGCGACTGACACAAAGGTCACGCAGAACGCGGCGTCAGCGGCGCGTTGATATCGTGCGCAACAACCTTTAACATACCGGAACTGCCCATCCTTTGCGGAAGGCCATGTGCTATGCCAGCCCTGCATCATGTTTCAATTGTCACCCGCGACCTTGACCAGTCCTGTGCCTTTTACATCGATCTGATCGGTCTGACCCGCATACTGCGCCCGAAATTTGCCACTCCCGGCATCTGGCTGCAGGCGGGCGGCGCGTCTGTGCATCTGATCCTGTGGCCCGGCGGCCATTTTCGGGCAAGCCCGCTGGTTGATCCGGCGGATGCGCATTTCGCACTCGCGGTCGAGGATTTTGACGCGAGCATCGCCCATTTGGTCAAACATGGCTATCGCGAGGACGCCGAATTGGGCGACCCGATGCAACTGCGGGTATTCCGGTCGGGAAACGCGGGGTTTGCCCAAGCTTACCTGCTTGATCCCGACTGGAACATCGTCGAATTGAATGCAGCACAGCTTACACCCGCCGGGCTCGCCTAGCCTGGGCGCTTAAAAGCGGTTTGCCTTCGAAGTGAATCGTTCACCGCCTCGCCCGATCTCGCTCCGGCCTTCGCCGGGGCGAGATCGGGGGGAATGCATCGCATAAAACCCAAACCGCGTTAAGGCGGCTGCCAGCTGTCCACCCAACTGGCGCGCAGCGCAGCGCCTTGGCCGGTGAAAGTCTCGGCCAGCAGGGCAGCGTCCAGAACCCGGTCTGCCCGGAAATTGCGCAATCCGTCACGCAAGTCGCACCAGCCGACAAGCGTGCAATGGGCGGCATAGTAGATCAGGGCCAGCGGGCGGATCGTGCGCTGGGTCTGCGCCCCGGCCTGATCGGCATATAGCAGGGCCAGTTTTCGTTCTTCGCGGATGGCTTGGCGCACAAGGGACAGGTTGACCCCGGCAAGGGTTTGCGGATTGCCCCAGGCATATAACGCGCCGGTATCCAGCATCCCTCCCGGCATGGCGGCGGCAAGCTTGTCCCCGGCGGCACGGGCGGCTTAGGCAGTTTCCACACAATGCCGCCGGAACGCGCGTTTAAGCAGGTCCAGCTCTGCCCGCAGCAGGTCCATTTCGGCGCGGATATCCTCGGCCAGGGCCTCACCAGCGACTAACGCAAAGCTGCCAAGCACAGTGCCGGTCCGGGCATCGGCAATGACGAAACTTTGTAGCCCATCGGCGATCAGGGCGGCGGGTATTGGCACGCGGACGGTCCAGCTGTCCGCCTCGGCCAGCACTTCGACCCCGGTCAGCTCTTGGTCCAGATGGGTGACGCGCAGCAAAGGTGCGTCGTCGCCGGACTGGCCGGTCAGGACCCCTTGCCAGATGCCGGCGATCAGGCGGGTTTTGGTCAGTGCCAGATCAGACATTCATAGCCCCTAAATGTCGGCGCGCGGATAGCGCGAAAAGGTAAGGTCGCGCAGGGTGACCTGGTTCATTTGCGGACCTTCAAAGATCAGATCCAGCCACATTCCATCGACCCGCTTTTCGTTCAGATTGGTATAGGCCAGATCAAATTCGACAAAGATATCTGTGTCGCCCAGCGGCAGTTCGCGGACAATCTGTTCAGTGTTGGGGCCATGTCTGATGTTCAGGCGGGCCAGAATCTCCAACGGTTTTTCCAGCTCGATGTTGGCATCCAGCCGGATCAAATGGCGCTTTTTCAGGCCCTCGCAGGCGGCGGCGGGCAGGTCAATAGCAAGGCTCAGGAACGAGCCGTCAAACTGGAATACATCCATGCGCAGGGCATAGGGGGCAAGGTCAGCTTCGCGGATGTTGCGGGTCTGGCGCAGGCTTAACTCGGTGATGCGGCAATCGTGAAACACGGTGATTTCATCGCCAAGCGGGGTTTTGGTTTCGACGGCAGCGATACCTTTTTGCGGCAAGGGCCCGCGCCACAGCTTTGGCCGCCATGCCCAATCGGTGCCGCTGGGCCGGGGAAAGGCAGTAGATCCGACGCGCGGCAGCCCCAGCCGGGTGTCGGCCACATAGATCAGTTCGTCGAGTTCATAGCGCAACGACCGGGCATTCTGACGTTCGGCGCGCAAAGTCGCCAGTTCGGCACTTTGGGCTTTGCGCACCGCGGCAGACCAGTGCCGCATGGTCCGCCGATGCAGCAGCCAGCCTATCGCCCCAAGCCCGCCCTTTGCCATCGTCTGCACTTCATTCCCAAATCAGCCGCGCGTTCGCGTGATATCTCCCAGTGCTATACTTGCCAAACTGTTCCTCAAAAGGAAACACGCCTCTGGCTTTAAGTTGCAGGCGGGGCATTTGCCGCCTCAACGCCCCCACCGCCTGCGATAGCAACCGCAGCCCCTGTTCCGCCGGAATCGGCGCGCGGTCAAAGCCGCGCAGACTAATCGTTGTGAGCCTGCCCTTGATGTCCAGAAAAGCCCGCCATTCCAGCGGCTCAAGGCCCGCCGTGGGGGCCGGGGCGACATCGCTGAAGCGCACCACGACCACGCCCTCGGCCCGGTCTACCCGGGTGACCTGAACCGATGCAGGATCGCCCGCCGCGCTGAGCAATTGCGCGCCTTGGGCGGTGCGCAACAATGCGGCAAGCTCGGCTTCGGCCCCCAGAACCCCGGCGCTGCCTGCCTCGCCGATCTGCACCGTGATCAGCCCCTCCAGCGCGGGCATCATCGCGGCATCAGACACCACTGCGCAGCCCGCCAATACCGCAAAACCCGATCCGGCCCGGCTGCTTTGCTGATCGACGCAAAACCCCTCGGGGCCGCGCACCGAAACCGCACCGTCCAGAACTGACAGAGTCCGAATGCCCCGAGTTTCCACGGCAGCGTCGCAGCCTGCGAACAGGATCAGCGCAGCAAGGACCGGGCGCACCAGCTATTGGTCCATATAAATATGCCGCTCAGCCTTGGCACCGGGATGGGTCACCGCCCCCCAGCGCGCGCCGCCGACCAGTTTGGCAAATTTCCAGACCGCGCCGGTTTCATATTGCGTTTCACGCGGACCGCCCCACGCGGCTTTCCGGGCGGCAAGTTCCGCATCCGTCAATGCCACCGACAATTCACCCGTCAGCGCATTCAGGGTGATCATGTCGCCGTTTTGCAGCAAGGCAATCGGCCCGCCATGTGCCGCTTCCGGCCCGACATGCCCGACACAGAAACCGCGTGTGGCCCCGCTAAAACGGCCATCGGT
>JANOMH010000776.1:0-3761 GCA_031420215.1 Rhodobacterales bacterium
TTCCTTGAAGGTCTTGGCCGAAATGACGAACCGTTCTCCATCCAGAAAGTCGATGTCATCAACCCCAATAATGAACCGCACAATCCCGTTCATGATGAACATCACGCCCAGCGAGACCATCACCAGGATCACCGGGGCCGCTTTGACCCGGCGGTAGAATTGATAGATCAGCCTGTCGGTGCCGAGCAGCATCAACCCGGTCACCGCAATGCCAAAGGGCAGGGCGATCAGGGCGGTGGGCAGGACGCCGAAACTGATGCCTAGGGATTGCAGCCCCCAGGTGGCCAGAATGGTGATGGCGGTGCCAAAGGCCATGGTATCACCATGCGCAAAGTTGGAAAACCGCAGGATGCCGTAGATCAGCGTGACCCCGAGTGCGCCGAGTGCAAGTTGCGCGCCGTAAGCAATACCGGGGACGATGACGAAATTGGTCAGGGCGACGATGGCGTTGAGGGTGTCCATGGCTCAGCCCCCCGTCCTTTGGCAGGAGCCGTAGTATTGGGACGGAACTAAATCATCGAGGATTATGGTATGGCGACTATGAACCGCTTCGCCTGCCCAAACTATTGTTGTTGTTTGAATGGCTCCTGTGCCTAGGGTTTCCACAAACGTAATTCCAGCGTCCCCCACGTAGTTCTGCACAGAGGAAAGGCCGTTGTTACCGACTACAAAGGACTCGTTTGTCACAGTGTCCATCATGAAATTCAAATCAAAGGTCGCAGATGCGCAGCCTTTTTCGGCTTGGCAGGCCATTGGAAAGCTACATTGAAAGCTGATTGTGTCCGCAAGTACGAGGTTAGGGCAAAACAATATCGCAAGCCGTAAAAACTTCATCTCTCACCCCCCCAAAAACGATTTGCGCACCTGGCTGTTGGCCAGAAGTTCCTTGCCGGTCCCGGTAAACGCATTCGCCCCCTGCACCAGCACATAGCCCTTGTCGGCAATCCCCAGCGCCTGGCGGGCGTTCTGTTCGACCATCAGGATGGTGATCCCGGCGCGGGCGACCTCGATGATCCGGTCGAACAGCTCGTCCATCACGATGGGCGAGACCCCGGCGGTAGGTTCATCCAGCATCAGCACTTTTGGCTGAGTCATCAGGGCGCGACCCACGGCGACCTGTTGGCGCTGGCCGCCGGACAATTCGCCCGCCGCCTGCCGCCGTTTGTCGCGCAGGATCGGGAACAAGGAATAGACCTGCTCCATCGTGGCCTTGATGTCGTCGCGGCGCAGGAAAGCGCCCATTTCAAGGTTCTCCTCGACCGTCATCGAGGTGAAGATATTCTGGTTTTGCGGCACAAAGGCCATGCCCTTGGCCACGCGGGCCTGCGGGGTGAGGGACGTGATATCCTCGCCGTCCAGCCGAACAGCACCAGAGCGCAGGTTGAGCATGCCGAACACCGCCTTCATCGCGGTGGATTTGCCCGCACCATTGGGGCCGACGATCACTGCGATCTGGCCTTTTTCGACGGCCACAGTGCAGGCGTTCAGAATGCTGGGACCAGCGCCGTAGCCGCCGGTCATGGCGTCACCGATCAGGAAGGGTTCACTCATGCAGGACTCCGGCAGAGGAGAAAGAATTTTCCGACGAAAATTCTTGGCAAAAATCTTCGCGTGAAGATTTTTGGGCGGCGGCACAGGTCATCGGGCGGCGACCTTGTTCTTCAACCCGGTCCCCAGATAGGCCTCGATCACTGCTTCGTTCTGCATGATATCCTTGGCCGACCCTTGGGCCAGCACGCGGCCCTGTGCCATCACAATGACCGGGTCACAAAGCCTGCCGATGAAATCCATGTCGTGTTCAATGACGCAGAAAGTATAGCCGCGTTCCTTGTTCAGGCGCACAATCGCGTCGCCGATGGTGTTCAACAGGGTGCGGTTTACCCCTGCACCAACTTCGTCCAGAAACACGATCTTAGCGTCGACCATCATGGTGCGGCCGAGTTCCAGCAGTTTCTTCTGCCCGCCGGACAGGTTGCCCGCGCGCTCGGTCTTCAGATGCGATATGGTCAGGAAATCAAGGGCTTCGTCAGCCTTTTTCAGCAAGACCGCCTCTTCCTGTGCAATCCGGCCCCGGCCAAACCACGCGTTCCACAAAGTTTCGCCCGATTGCGCCCCCGGCACCATCATCAGGTTTTCGCGCACCGTCATCGATGAAAACTCATGCGCGATCTGGAAGGTGCGCAGCAACCCCTTGTGGAACAATTCATGCGGCGGCAGGCCGGTGATATCCTGCCCATCCATCGTGACGCGCCCCGAGGTGGGCGGCAACCGCCCGGCGATGACGTTGAACAGCGTGGTTTTGCCTGCGCCATTGGGGCCGATCAGGCCGGTGATGGACCCGGTCGCAATCTCCAGCGAGGCCCCGTCAACAGCATGAAACCCGCCGAAATGCTTGTGCATATCGTGGACCGATATCATCGTAGTCTCCCCGTTGGTCTGGCGATTCTTGGGACTTGCCCAGCCGCCAGTTCCCCCTGTTGGCAAGATAGCCCGGACCTATGCCCGGGCTATCCCTTATCTTTCGCGACAGATCAGATTACCGGAAACGTGTGGTGGTGATGGCACCGTCCACAACGTCGATCTCGCGGTAGTTGCCCGCACTTTCGCCCGGTCCGATCAGTTCCACAGCCGACGCACCGACATAGTCGATATCGCCGCCATCGAGCAGAATCTGCAGGCCCTTGGCCAGTTCACCCGGAAAAATCTGCTCGCCGGGGGCGTTGGCCACGTCCATGACCTTGCCCGCAAAGTCAGCGGATTCAGCCGAACCCGCAGCCTGCATCGCCAGCAGGATCAACGCCGCCGCATCATAGCTTTCGGGAGTGTAGGGTGAGTTCACATCGAATGCACCAGCCGACAATCCGTCCAGAATCCCCATGCCCGGGGCGTCTGTCCCCGGAACCTGACCAAACGACCCGTTCAGGCCATCGCCAACGGCGGGGGCCAGACTGTCACCGATCATGCCGCCGGGCAGTTCGAAGGTGTCAAATGCGCCGGTATCCAAAGCGGCTTTGATGATCCCCAGACCGCCCTGGTCCAGATAACCGGCTACGACGAGAATGTCGCCGCCAGCCGAGGCCAATGCTGCCACTTCGGACGAATAGTCGGCCTTGCCGTCCTCGTGAGCAGCCGAAATCGTCACGGTGCCGCCAATGGCCTCGAACGAGGTTTGGATCGCGTCGGCCAGACCCTTGCCGTAGTCATTGTTGGTATAGGTGATGGCGATCGAGGTGATGCCGCGCTCTTTCATGATCTCGGCTGCGACTTCGCCTTCGCGGGCATCCGACGGGGCAGTGCGAAAGAACAGGCCGTTATCTTCGGCAGTGGTCAGGCCCGGCGACGTGGCCGAAGGACTGATCATGACGATACCATTGGGCATGGCGACGTTGGTTAGCATGGCACCTGTTGCGCCGGAACAAGAACCACCTACGATTGCCTTTACACCTTCCCCTGTAATCAGTCGTTCTGCCGTAGCTTGTGCAACTGCGGCGTCTCCGCACGTATCATCGCCGCGCACTGGAACGACCATTGACCCGCCGAGAAGTAGCCCTGAAGCGTTAACTTCCGCAATTGCGGCTTCAGCCCCGGCAGCAATGGACGGCGCGAGTGATTCAATCCCGCCCGTAAAACCGGTGATGATCCCGATTTTGATTTCAGAGGCGTGGCTTTCGGCGAAGGCCGCGCCAGCAACAACGCACGAGGCCACAGAGGCCAGCAGCAGTTTTTTCATTGTCGTCTCCCTATCGGACTTAAATATCCTG
>JANOMH010000777.1:0-1577 GCA_031420215.1 Rhodobacterales bacterium
TTCCGTCGAGCTTTAACTGGCGCAGTTGCTCAAGGGTGGGGTGGGTCAGCATCGTTTCTCCTTTCAAGGGAAGTAGACCGGTCAATGGAAGTAACCGGGGCCGCGGATATTGCCGTGCTGGATCGCAGGCCCGTCCGCGGCGGGTTCGGGCCTGGTGCGATGGAGGTTGTTCTTGAGGATCGAATGCACCGATGAATAGGATCTGGCCCCAATGGTCAGCGCCCGCTCGCAGGCCGCTTCCAGTGCCTCCGGGCCGTGCGGCTTGGCCAGGCGCATGATGCCCAGGCAGGAGCGGAAGCCCTGTTCGGGATGGCTGCGGTCGCGCAGGATCACCTCGATCAGCGTCGCCGTGTTTGGCCCGATCTGCGCGGCCCGGGTCTTCAGCCGCTCGGGCGACCATTCGGAATGACGGCGGTGACTTGCCGGCATGTGATCCGGGATCGTCGTGTGCTGGCGATTGCCCGAGGTTCTGACGTGGGCGGCGACGCGTTGACCCTGATGGAATATCTCGACCGTCCTTGCGGTGAGCCGGACCCAGACCTTCTCGCGCAGCAATCCGTGCGGGGCAGAGTAATAGTGTTTGCCGACTTCGACGTGATAGTCGAGGCCCACAGTGCATTGCTTCCATTCAGAAAAAACGTATGGCTCTGCGGGCAAGGGCTTGAGGGCAGAGCGTTCAATCTGGTCAAATATCTCGCGGCGGCTGGCACCAAGATGCCGGGTCACCCGATCATTCAGGTGCTCGAGCAGGACGCGGATCGCCGTGTTCATCTCTGACAATGAGAAGAACTGCTGATTGCGCAGACGCGCGACGATCCAGCGTTCCGCGATCTGGACGGCCACCTCGACCTTCGCCTTGTCACGCGGCTTCCATGGTCGTGCGGGCACGACCGCCGTGCCATAGTGTTCGGCCATGTCGGCATAGGTCCGGTTTACAGCAGGTTCGTAGAAGCAGGCTTTGGTCACGCCGGACTTTAGATTGTCGCAGACCACTTGCGCAGGCACCCCGCCAAAACAGGCAAAGGCGCGGGTGTGTGCCCCGATCCAGTCAGACAGGCTCTGGCTCCAGCTCGCCTCGGCATAGGTCAGGTTCGAGGCACCAAGGGCAGCCACGAACAGCTGGGCCTGGCGAACCTCGCCCGTGGCGCCATCAATGACCGGCAGCGTTGTGCCAGCATAGTCGACAAAAACCCGCTCCCCGGCGACATGGTGCTGGCGCATCACCGGCGTCAGCCGCCCGCTCCAGCGGCGATAGAGATCACAGAACCGGCTGTAGCCGTATCCCTCAGGATGAGCGCCGCGGTATTCCTCCCAGAGCAGTGACAGCGTCACGCCCGGTCGCCGCAGTTCCCGGTGGATCGCGGGCCAATCCGGCTGCGCCTCGACCAGACGGCTTGGACCACCCGAAGGATGAAACAGCAGATCTTCAAGTGCCGCGTCCGTCATGTCGGTCGGCAACGGCCATGTCAGCCCGGCGAGCCGGATCCGCTTCATATAATCCGTGGCGGTGCTGTGCCCGACGCCGAGGCTGGCGGCGATCTTCCGCGTCGATAATCCGCTCGCCTGAAGCCGCATGG
>JANOMH010000778.1:0-2673 GCA_031420215.1 Rhodobacterales bacterium
GGTTTCTGTGATCTTGTCCTGGGTCTGAAACCGGGCGATGGCCAGCTGGTTCGCTTCGGCCCGCAGGCCGTTCAAAACGGCAAAACTTGCACTCAGGTCGGATTGCAATTCTGCCAAAGCGTCGTCGGTCGCAGGGGCCGCTCGTTCGGCAGCAACGGCGGCGACCAGCACATCCTTCTGGACCACCGCATCAGCAATGGCTGCATCACTGGCCGTCAATTTCGCCTCGATATCGGCCAGTTGCGGGCCCAAAGCTGCGGTTTCCGCCGTCAGCGAGACCATGGACTGCTCTAGCCGCGCGGACCCAACGGCGCGGTCAAGTGCGCTGCTGATCGCGGGCGTGGCATAAAGCCACCAGCCCCCGGCGAATAGCACCGCAAGGATGACTCCCAGGGCCGGGCCGCCAAAGCGCCATCCCAGCACAAAGCCCAGATACCCCACTGCAAAGCCCACCAGCACCAGCAGCGGCGCCCAGAACGCCCCGCCCCAGATCAGCCAGACCGCCAGAAACGGATAAACTACCGTAAACGCCAACATCCGCCGCGGGACCGAAGCGAACAGGACCGGAGCCAGCGCCACAAAGAACAGGACAAAGGCCAGGATCGGCCGCCAATACAGATCAGAGGGGTAGAACCCGAAAATGAACTGCACCCAACGGTCACGGATCACCGCGAAACAGGCCCCCCCGACGGCCGGGTCAACCCCGCTCGCCGCCAGAATCTCGCGGCATTCGGTCAAGGAGCCGGCGTTCCAGACAGAGTTGAGCACCCATGGCGCGATCCGCCAAATCACCATCACCAGCACATAAAGTGACGCAACGGTCAGGATCACGTTCAGCCAGCTGGAAAACAGGTTTTCCCGGACCCATTTGCCCAATCCCGCCTCACTTACCGGCGGCGCGGCCTGTGGGATCATCTTGTCACGGACAAAGGTGAGAGAGGCTGCAGGGTTTGTCATCTCAGCGCTCCTTCAATATCTTGCTACGGTTATAGGCGTTCATCACCACCGAAATAATGATGCTCACAGTCAGGTAAAATGCGCCCAGCAGCAATATCCCCTCCAACTCTCGCCCGGTCTGGTTGATGGTAATGCCTCCCAATGTGGCCCGCACATCCATGTAGCTGACCGCGATGGCCAGTGACGAGTTCTTGGTCAGGTTCAGATATTGCGAGATCAGCGGCGGGATGATCACCCGCAAGGCTTGCGGCAGTATCACCAAGGATAATGTGCGACCTGGGCGCAGGCCCACAGCAAAGGACGCTTCGGATTGGCCTTTGGAAATCGCCAGAATGCCCGCCCGGACCCCTTCGGCAATGAACGCCCCTGTATAAAGCGACAGAGCCAGCCAAAGCGCGATCAGCGAGTTGCGGACCTGCAGCCCACCGTCAAAGTTGAAACCGCCAAGCACCGGATAGGCCAAAGTGACCGGGCGACCCAAGATGTAATAAGCAATCAGCGTGGGCAATACCAGCAAGGCCAGCGCGACCCATAGCACCGGCAGGGTCCGTCCGGTCGCCTCTTGTATCCCCCTCGCATAAGCACGAAATCCAAAGATCCCAATCAGAGAGGCGATAAAAACCGCGAACAATGCGCCAGATCCCGGCCCAAAGATTGGCATCGGCACAAACACGCCCCGGTTGGTTACGGCAACCGTCTGGAAAAACCACATGAACGCCGTCGGGTTTTCGCCGCCAAAGTCGCGCGGCTGCGGGGTGCCTTCGGTCAGGATCGCATAGACCAGCAGGATCCACAGGACCAAGGGCACATTGCGGAAGCCTTCGACATAGACCGACATCAAAAAGGCCACGATCTTGTTTTTCGACAGCCGCAGCACGCCCGCCAGAACCCCGATGATTGTCGCAGTGACGCAGCCCATCGCAGCCACAAGCAGCGTGTTGCAAATCCCCACCAGCGCAGCCCGGCCATGCGACATCGAACTGTCATAAGGGATAAGCATCTGGTTGATGTCATAGCCCGCGCGGACCCAGAGAAACCCGAAATCGATATCCTTGCCGATCTGGTGCAGGTTGGTGATGACGTTAAGCACCAAAAACCCAATCAGGGCCACGATCAACAGCAGCGCTACGACCTGAATTGTCAGCGATCGGTAGCGGGTATCGTAAAGCAGTTGGCTTGGCCGAAAGCTACGCTTCGGCGGGTCGGTCAGAACTGACATTTTCGTCTCCCCGATCCCTTGTCCTTTGGCGTGTCATGCCGGTTGTCCGGCTATGCCCCCAGTGGCAGGATCTGCGTGATCAGATAAAAAAAGGGCGCGACCGTAGCCGCGCCCTTTGCCGTAAAGTTTCTACCGGAACGGCGGCGAGTACTGCAGCCCGCCCTGGGTCCACAGGGCATTCAGCCCGCGTGACAGCCCGATCGGGGTCGAGGCGCCGATATTGGCCTCGAACAACTCGCCGTAATTGCCGCCCGCCAGAATGGCGCGCTTGGCCCAATCCTTGTCGAGCCCCAGCATCGCGCCCAGTTCGCCTTCGGTGCCGAGCAGGCGGTTGATCTCCGGGTTGGTCCCCGGTGCCGCCGCCATTTCCTCGACATTCTTCGAGGTGATGCCGAACTCTTCCGCCGTCAGCAGCGCGTTGAAGGTCCACCGCACGATGTCCGCCCACTGATTGTCACCATGCCGCACCACCAGAGCCAGCGGCTCCTTGGAGATGA
>JANOMH010000779.1:0-6223 GCA_031420215.1 Rhodobacterales bacterium
CGCTGATGGTCCGCCGGTTGGCGTTCCGCATTGCCGACAATATAAGGCTGATGGCGGATGTTCCGGCGCTGGTCCTGTGCGGCACCTCCCGGCCCGCCGGGTTTTTCGCCTATCCGGGGTTGCCGTCTGTCCCCGAACCCGTCGGATGCGCGGTGCTGGAGCTGTGCGGGCCGGACATGGATGTCGGCTGGACCTTGCAGGCGCTGGCTCAGGCTTTGGGCTGTGTTGACCTTGACCTCGAGCCACAGGACTTTCAGCCTTTGGCTTTACCGGCGGTTCCAACCGGCCCGATCACCCTGCCCAAACTGGGGCAAGCCATTGCGGCCCTGATGCCGCAAGATACGATTGTGGTGGACGAGATGATTTCCTCTGCGCTCGCCTTGGTCCCCGAAATGCTCGACGCGAGAGCGCATGATTGGCTGAACATCAGCGGTGGGTCGATAGGGTATGGATTGCCCTGTGCGGTGGGCGCGGCAGTGGCCTGCCCGGACCGAAAAGTGCTGGCATTGCAAGCCGACGGGTCGGGCATGTACACGCTGCAGTCGCTCTGGACCATGGCCCATGAAGGGCTGGATGTGACTGTGGTAATCTTTGCCAACCGGGGCTATCAGATTCTCCGGCTGGAGATGGCCGCCGTCGGCGTGACCACGCCGGGCCGGAATGCCAGTGCAATGTTTGATATCGACGGGCCGGAACTGGACTGGGTCGCTTTGGCCAAGGGGCATGGGGTTGACGGGGTGCGCGTCACCGACATGGACCAGTTTGCAGCGGCGTTTGGCGGGGCCATGCAGCGCAAGGGCCCCTATCTGATCGAGGTGATCTGCCCTTAGTAAAACCGCTCGCCCCTCTCCAAGGTCGCAAGCAGAACCGCCATACGCCGCGCCCGGGTTTCGGGGGTGCGGGCGGAATGCAGCCGGATGTAGATGGCATAAAGATTTTGCTTGTTCAGCGTGGCAAAGGTCGCCTCTGCATTGGGGTGATGCCTTAGCTCATTCAGAAAATCCGCCGGAATCTCCATTTGCGCTGGCCCGGCATAGGCGGCGTCCCAGCGTCCGTCTGCCTTGGCCGCCGCAACTTGTGCCAATCCGGCGGGGGTCATCTGCTCTGTCGCAATCAGCCGTTCGGCATGGGCGCAGTTGCGTTTGGACCAGGCAGATGCCTTTTTGCGAGGGGTCAGCCGCTGAATATAGGCGTCCGGCCCCAGCGATTTTTTGATCACGTCAATCCAGCCCACCGCCAGCGCCGCAATCACGCAATCCTCCCATGCGACCGAAGCAAGGCCGGTCCCAACCTTGTGGATATGCACCCAAAGTTCAGCGGCCGTGTCCCCGTGCAGGATGAGCCATTCGCGCAGGGCGATTGGCGTGGCAAAGGCAATGGCAGGGGTGTTGGGGGTCATGGGTGCAACCTACCAGAGCCCCAGATATTGTTCTATGCGGCACCGGGTCTGCAACCGACCCCCGGGCGCGCTGACTGTTGCAGCGGCCTGTCGGTTCAGGCTGATGTCAGGCTAAGGCTTATAGGTGCGGCTACTTCTGCGACGTGGTCTATCCTTGTGCCAGTCTGAACGGCACCTAAAAACAGGCAAATGTGATGAAAACTCCTCTGGGTTACTCGGGCCTTCAAATCCTTTTACATTGGGCCATTGCGGTTCTGATCGGGGTCAACTGGTTCGTCAGCGACGGCATGGAACGTGCATTTGATGCCCATAGCTCGGGCGATGCCGTGGCGTTCTGGCCAGCCACGATCCATGTTTATGTCGGTCTCGCCGTGTTGGCGCTGGTCCTGATCCGGATAGTGATCCGCTTCATGCGCGGTGCCCCGACAGCCCCGGTCGGCAGGTCAAAGCTGATGGATATGGCGGGCCATGCCTCGCATATGGTGCTTTACGGGCTTTTGGTGCTGGTGCCAGCACTTGGGGCGACGGCCTGGTATCTGGGCTATGATCCGGCAGGCGGGTTGCATGTGCTGGCGATGAATCTCATGCTGATCCTGATCGGCCTGCATGCAGTGGCCGCCCTGTTCCACCAATATGTCATCAAAGACGGGCTGTTGCTGCGAATGATGCGGTCACACTAACGCGGCTTGCTTTTGATGTTTATCAGCAGTGTCGCTTTATCCTTTTGTTTTGACGCGCATTTTATCCCAAAAAACCGCTTCGCACTTTTTGGAATGCGCTTTAAGCATTGCGACGCCGCAATCCGGGGGCTTGCATAAACCCACGGATTTTGCGCCAATGCCCGCAGGTGCATGAAAGTGTTACATGGCAGCGGCGCGGGCGAATTTTGAGATCGGGACAGAAACCATTGCCGCCGGGCATCGCCGGATTGTGCATTTGCCCGTCTCGGTCCTGTCCGACCATACCCCGGTCAATCTGTCGGTCGAGGTGATCCATGGCCGCCGCCACGGACCCACCATGTTTGTCAGTGCGGCCATTCACGGCGACGAAGTGATCGGGGTCGAGATTGTGCGCCGCTTGTTGGCCAACCCGGCTCTGAAACTGCTACGCGGCACCTTGCTTGTTGTCCCCATTGTCAACACCTACGGATTTTTGTCGCATTCGCGTTATCTGCCTGACCGGCGCGACCTGAACCGGTCGTTTCCGGGGTCGGTCGCCGGCTCACTCGCGTCTCGGCTGGCGCATCTGTTCATGACCGAGGTGGTGGGGCGGGCAAGTATCGGCATTGATCTGCACTCCGCCGCAATCCACCGCACCAACCTGCCGCAGATTCGGATTTCGGCGGGGAACCCCGGCACGATGCTGCTGGCCCAGGTCTTTGGGGCGCCGGTGATCCTGACGTCGCCCGAGCGCCCCGGATCCCTGCGCCGCGAAGGACGGGAACGCGGGGTTGAAGTGCTGTTGTATGAGGCCGGCGAAGGGTTGCGCTTTGACGAGACTGCCGTGCGGGCTGGCGTTACCGGTATTCTGCGCGTGATGCGACATGTCGGAATGATAGCCGGGGCCGAAAAGGCGCGGACCTTGTCGGTGCTTTGCGGGTCCAGTCAATGGCTGCGCGCCCCCGCCGGTGGGTTGCTGCGCACGTTTCGCGGCGATGGCGACCGGGTGCAGGCGGGGGATATACTGGCGGTCATCAGTGACCCGTTTGGCCAGCAAGAGATTGCGCTGAAAGCCCATTGGCCGGGCATTGTTGTCGGCCGTGCCATTCTGCCCGTGGTGAACGAAGGCGACGCGATCTATCACATCGGCAAGGTGGCAGCTTTGGACTCGCTGTTGCCCGGCCCCGCCGATGTGGTGTTTGATGAAGACGAGATTATATGAGGTGTGGGGCGCGCGTGGGTGGGTGAAACCCACGCGCCCTTAGGTTTATTGCGCCTTGATCAATCCCATCGATTCCAGCTTCAGGATCACCTGATGCGCGCAATGGTCAACTTCAACTGCCTCTGTATCCAGCCGCAGTTCGGGGTTCGCGGGCACGTCGTAGGGGTCTGAAATCCCGGTGAATTCCTTGATCTTGCCTTCACGGGCCAGTTTATACAGACCCTTGCGGTCGCGCTTTTCGCATTCGTCAATCGACGTGGCCACATGCACCTCGATGAAGGCACCAAACTGCTCAACTTCCTCGCGCACGGCGCGGCGGGTCGACGCATAGGGCGCAATCGGCGCACAGATCGCAATGCCGCCGTTTTTGGTGATTTCAGAGGCGACATAGCCGATCCGGCGGATGTTGATATCGCGGTGCTCTTTGCTGAACCCCAGTTCGGACGACAGGTTCTTGCGCACCAGATCACCGTCGAGCAGCGTGACCGGACGCCCGCCCATTTCCATCAGTTTGACCATCAGCGCATTGGCAATGGTCGACTTGCCGGACCCTGAAAAGCCGGTGAAAAATACGGTAAAGCCCTGTTTGGACCGTTCCGGCGAGGTGCGGCGCAGTTGTTTCACCACTTCGGGGAAGCTGAACCAATCGGGGATCTCGATGCCTTCGCGCAGGCGACGGCGCAGTTCGGTGCCGGAGATATCCAGAACGGTGCTGTTTTCGGGCACTTCATCGATTGGGAAATACTGCGCACGCTCCTGCACATAGACCATTTGCTTGAAATCGACCATTTCGATGCCGACTTCTTTTTGATGTTCGGCGACAAGCACTTGGGCTGCATAGGGGTCGTAGAAATCCTTGCCCGCGCTGTTTTTCCCCGGCCCGGCATGGTCGCGCCCGACGATGAAATGGGTCAGGCCGTGGTTTTTGCGGATGATGCAATGCCACAGCGCCTCGCGCGGGCCGGCCATGCGCATGGCAAGGTTCAGCAGGCTCATATGGGTGGTGGCGGCGGGGTATTTGTCCAGGACGGCTTCATAGCAGCGCACCCGGGTGAAATGGTCCACATCGCCGGGTTTGGTCATGCCGACGACCGGGTGGATCAGCAGGTTGGCCTGCGCGCCACGGGCCGCACGGAAGGTCAGTTCCTGATGCGCGCGGTGCAGCGGGTTGCGGGTCTGGAACGCCACGATCCGGTTCCAGCCCATCTTGCGGAAATAGGCGCGCAATTCATTGGGCGTATCGCGGCGGCCTTTGAAATCATAATGCACAGGCTGTTGAATGCCAGTGACCGGCCCGCCCAGATAGACATTGCCTGCCTTGTGATGCAGGTAGTTGACGGCGGGGTGGGCCAGATCGTCGGCCCCGAATACATGTTCGGCCTCGACGGCTTTGTTCGGGGTCCACTTATCCGTCACGGTCATCGTCGCCAGAATGACGCCTTCCTGATCGCGCAGGGCGATGTCCTGACCAACCTCGACCGTGGCCGCGAATTTTTCCGAAACGTCCAGGTTCACCGGGATCGGCCACAGCGACCCGTCCTTGAGGCGCATGGTTTTCACCACCGAGTCATAATCCGCCTCGCCCAGAAACCCCTTCAGCGGATTGAAGCCGCCATTCATCAAGAGCTCCAGATCGCAAATCTGGCGGGGCGTCAGATCATGGCTGGTCAGGTTGCCAGCCTCAACCTTCAGCTTTTGGGCGCTTTCATAGGACACATAAAGTTCAGGGATCGGGGCAAGGTGATTGGTCATCAATAGCTCATTTCTTCAACTAGGGCGTGTGCAGGGAGGCACTCTCGCGCGGGGACTAGACCAGTCACCCGGCCAAGTTCAAGTCTATTGGGGCGGCAGCGGTCAATTTCCGCCCGATTAAGCGGTTTTCGTGCCGCCGATAGTTCAGGCTGTGGCGACTTCTTTGGCAGTGGGGACCAAATCGCTGGCAAGTTCGGCCAAAAACTTTTCGGCATCCAAGGCGGCCATGCAGCCCATGCCAGCACTGGTCACGGCCTGGCGATAGTGATGATCGGTCAAATCGCCCGCCGCAAAGACCCCGGGGATCGAGGTTGCGGTTGATCCGGGCTTGACCGACACATAGCCGCCGTCGTGCAATTCCAGCACATCCTTGACCAATTCACTGGCCGGTGAATGGCCGATGGCCACGAATACGCCCTTGCAAGGGATGGTGGTTAACGCCCCAGTCTGGACATTGCGCACCTTGATCGCCTCGACGCCGCGCGGTGTGTCGGCTCCGATCACTTCCACGACTTCATTGAACCACAGGGTTTCGATCTTGGGGTGCTTGAACAGCCGGTCTTGCAGTATCCTTTCGGCCCGCAGGGTATCGCGGCGGTGGATCAGGGTGACTTTCGACGCGAAATTCGTCAGAAATAATGCCTCTTCCACCGCCGTATTGCCGCCGCCAACCACCACAATCTCCATCCCGCGATAAAAGAACCCGTCGCAGGTGGCACAGGCGGACACGCCAAAGCCCTTGAACTTGTCTTCGGACGGCAGGCCCAGCCATTTGGCGCGGGCGCCAGTGGCCAGGATCACGGCGTCAGCGGTATAGGTCATGCCAGAGTCGCCAAGTGCCACAAACGGACGCTGTTTCAGGTCCAGCGTGGTGATAATGTCGCCAATAATCTCGGTCCCCATGGCGCGGGCATGCGCCTCCATCCGGACCATCAGGTCGGGGCCTTGCACCTGTGTATCGCCTGGCCAATTCTCAACCTCGGTTGTCGTGGTCAACTGGCCGCCGGGTTCAAGGCCTTGCACCAGCAGGGGCTGCAACATGGCGCGGGCCGCATAGACACCAGCGGTATAGCCGGCAGGGCCGGAGCCGATGATCAGCACTTTGGTATGACGGGTCTTGGACATGGGGCGCAGCCTCTTGCAGGGGAACGCCAATGCATATAGCGGCTCAAGGCTCGCGTTGAAACCCTG
>JANOMH010000780.1:0-3625 GCA_031420215.1 Rhodobacterales bacterium
ATTCGCTTCGGCCATGTTCTGCGCCGAAACCGCACCGAGCGAGCCCAGAACCTCGATCCGCTGGTCATAGCCATAGGCGGCACGGCGGGAATTGGTGATGACCGCCTGCTTGCCGGACGCGGTGCGCAGGATGACGTTGACTGAGTCAAAATCGCCCAGCTTGCCGATGGCCGGATCGGTCAGCACCGAGGCGGCGGCCTGCACGGTTTCGACTTCCTCGCCCAAGAGCCAGCGGGCCATGTCAAAATCATGGATCGTCATGTCGCGGAAGATCCCGCCCGAGCGGGTGATGTAGTCGGCGGGTGGGGCGCCGGGGTCGCGGGATGAAATCGTCACCATCTCAACCTTGCCTATCTTGCCCGCGTCAATCGCGGCTTTGACGGCCATGAAATCGGGGTCAAAGCGGCGGTTAAAGCCGACCATTAACACGCCCTTTTCGGCGGCCACGACTTTCAGACAATCCTGCACCCGCTTGACGCTCAAATCGACCGGCTTTTCGCAGAACACCGCTTTGCCGGCGCGCACGAACTGTTCGATCAGGTCGGAATGGGTGTCGGTGGGCGTGCAGATCACCACGGCGTCGATGTCGGTACTGGCGCAGATTGCGTCAATCGTGCGGATCTCGCAGCCATAAGCATCCGCCATATCCTGTGCGGCCTTGGCCACCGGATCAGCAATCGCCACCAGCCGCGCCCCGGCAGTGCTGGCGATGGCTTTGGAATGAACGCGGCCGATGCGGCCTGCACCGAGGACGCCGAAACGAAGAGTCATGTGAGTAATCCTAAGGTTAGATGTTAGCGGCGGCTTGGTTTTGTGATTTCACGCCGGTGATGTAGCTTACGATGTCATTGCCATCGGTTTCCCCCTTGTTCAGGGAAGCCACCAGATGGCCGCGCCGGAACACGATGATCCGGTCGACCAGATCGAACACCTGCCGCAGGTTATGCGACACGAGGATCAACGGAACCCCTTGGGATTTCAGCGATTTGATGATGTTCTCGACCTGTGCGGTTTCCTGCACCCCCAAGGCGGCAGTGGGTTCGTCCATGATGATCAGCTTGCTGGCAAAGGTTGCCGACCGGGCAATCGCCACGCATTGCCGCTGTCCACCCGACATGTTGCGGATCGGGTTCAGGATATTGGGGATGCGGACGGCGGTGCGTTTCAGCGCCTCTTGCGTGGCCGCTCGCATGGCACGGCGGTTCAATATGGAAAACGGCCCAAGGTTCCATTTGATGATCTCGCGGCCCAGAAACAGGTTCGAGGGCACGTCGAGGTCATCGGCCAAAGCCAGGTTCTGGAACACGCATTCCATCCCCGCCTCGCGCGCCTCAAGCGGCCCATCGAACGTAACTTCGTTGCCGCCGAACCAGACCTTGCCCGCTGTGCGTTGCTCAACCCCGGTGATCTGGCGGACAAAGGTGGATTTGCCCGCGCCGTTATCGCCGACAATCGCCACATGCTCGCCGGCGCGCAGTTCGAAATCGGCCCCGACCAGCGCATGCACGCCGCCGTAATGTTTGGTCAGACCTTCGGTTTTCAAGATGACATCGGTCATGACCTACCCCCTCAGCGATTTGCGTTGACGCCATTGATCCAGCACCACGGCCCCGACAATGATCGCGCCTTTGACCATTTCCTGGTAGTAGGCATCCAGTTCAATAGACGTGAAGCCCGAGATGATGACGCCGAAGATCAGCGCGCCGATGACTGTCCCGACAATCGACCCCCTGCCGCCCGACAGCGACACCCCGCCGATCACCGCCATGGCGATGGCGTCAAGTTCATAGGCCAGCCCCATGCCAGCCTGCGCCGTCAGGGTTTTCGACGACAACAGTAGCGCGGCAAAGGAGGCAAGGCCACCCGCAATCGCATAGACCAGGATCTTGTGACGGGCGACCTTGATGCCGGAAATCCGCGCGGCTTCCTCATTGGAACCAATGGCATAGCAGCGTTTTCCATAGATCGAATAGGACATCAGGAACTGGAACAGGCAGGCCAGACCGATGAACATCAGCACCGGGTTCAGCCCCTGCGCCGGGAACCAGCCAAACGTCGCCCAGCCCAAAAAATCACCGTTGGAAACGGCCGCAAAACTTGGGGTAGGGAACGACACCGGGTCGCCGTTGGACCACCATTTGGACACGCCGCGCATCGACACCATCATGCCCAGCGTCGCAATGAAGGGCGGAATTTTGGTAAAGGCGATCAGCAAACCGTTGACCGCACCCGCCAGCAGACCGCATGCCAGTCCCACGACCAGCGGGATAATCACCGGCAAGTCCATGTATTCCGGACCGAATATCGCTTTGGGGTTGGGCGCGCCATTGACTGTGGCCGTTTGCGCAAAGCTCATCGCGATCATCGCAGTGGCCCCGACGATAGAGCCAGAGGACAGGTCGATCCCGCCCAGAATGATGACTTGCGTCACGCCGATGGCAATGATCCCGATGATCGACACTTGCAGAATAATGATCTGCAACCGGGCCTGATTGAATAGGGTGTCAAGGTTTTCGCGGGTGTTGAACAGGAATGACTTGGCACTTTCCCGGATGAAAGGTTCGTCGTTCCACAGCGCTCCGAAATTGTAGCGGTTCAGCAACTCGAACACCACGGTGATGATGACCAAGGCCAAAAACACCCCAACCTCGGGTGGCACTTTACGCTTTGAATCCGGGCCGATTGCGGCTGTCATGACTGTCCCCCCGACAATTGAACAGGAGCGGCACAGGTGCGCCGCTCCCTTTGGTTCAGATCACAAGATCAGTTCGCGGTCATGAAATCGGCAAGGTTCGCCGGGGTGACCAGTTGGAACGGAACATAGACCTTTTGCTCAACGGCTTCGCCCTTGGACAGAGCCAGCGCGGCAGCCAAAGCGCCCGCACCTTGACCAGCGGCATCCTGGAACACGGTCGCATCAAGTTCGCCCGCGGCCATAGCGGCCAAAGCGTCTTGAGTTGCATCAATGCCGGATACGATGACTGCGTCCATCGCGACGCCGCCAGCTTTCAGCGCCTGAATCGCACCAATGGCCATTTCGTCATTGTTGGCGATGACGGCATCAAAGGCGGTGCCGGTCGACAACCAGTTGGTCATCATGTTCTGCGCCTGATCACGCGACCAGTTTGCAGTTTGCTCGTCAATGATGTTCAGGGTCACGCCGCAGTTGCCCGACGCCATTACGTCATGGATGTCGGCGGTACGTTGAACTGCAGCTTGGTTCGACAGTTCGCCCATCATGACATAGATGTTGGCTTCGGTCTTGCCTGCTTCGGCCAGCAGACGGCAGACTTCCAGCGTTTCCAAAGTGCCCGAGTCAACTTCGTTGGACGCAACGAAGGCTTGGTTGTCGGGCAACGTGTCGACGTTGATCGGCTGACGGTTGACATAGACCAGCGGCACGCCAGCAGCGGCAGCAGCGTCGGACATGGCTTGGGTTGCCGAAGTATCGACCGGGTTCACGATGATCGCATCAACGCCCGAGGCGATGAAGTTGTTGATCTGGTCCAATTGCTTGGCCACATCATTCTGCGCGTCTTCGACTTGCAGGGTGACGCCGTCCATGGTGGCGGCTTGTTCAACCATGCCGTTGCGCAGCACGGTCAGAAAGTTGTCGTCAAACAGG
>JANOMH010000781.1:0-5305 GCA_031420215.1 Rhodobacterales bacterium
CACCCCGTCAGCGACCGGTGTGATCAATATCGGGTTGCAAGATGCGCAGTCCCGCGTTTACACAACCCCTTTCGACAGCAGAAGTGGCTATGCCTTTCAGATCGGTCAGATCCCGAACGAAGGGCTGTTTGCCGTTGCCGGCCTGCTTCCCGGCAGCACAGTGACCGCCCCGCCAACGGGCTCGGCCAGTTACTCGGGCACCCATAATCTGGTTATCGTCAGCGGGATATCCATGGATAATGACAGCATCGGCGGCTTTACACGTGGCTATTCAGGCGATCTGACACTGCTGGCCAATTTTGCAAATGGCAATGTGGTTAGTGCGCCCGGCAGTGCCCTGACCGTGGATGGCACCGCCACAGGGAGAAACCTGAGCGGCACAGTCACCTTTGAAGGCGTCGAAGGTGACCTTCGTGGCCTCATCGGCGGCGATAACGCCATTGGGGCGTTTCATGGTGAAGGCAACGACGATACCTATATGTTTGAAGGCGGCTTCATCGCTGGCCGGAACTGAGCGAGAGGGCGGGCCTAAACCACCCGCTCGACCATCATCTGTTTGATGTTGGCGATGGCTTTGGCCGGGTTCAGCCCTTTGGGGCAGGTTTTGGCGCAGTTCATGATCGTGTGGCAGCGGTACAGCTTGAACGGGTCTTCCAGCTCGTCCAAGCGCTCGCCCGTCGCCTCGTCGCGGCTGTCCACAATCCAGCGATAGGCGTGCAGCAATGCGGCGGGGCCAAGATAGCGGTCGCCGTTCCACCAATAGCTTGGGCAGGATGTCGAACAGCAGGCGCACATGACGCATTCATAAAGCCCGTCGAGTTTTTGCCGGTCCCCGATCGACTGCTTCCATTCCTTGGCGGGGGTGTTTGATTTCGTCTCCAGCCAGGGCATGATTGAGGCATGCTGGGCGTAGAAATGGGTCAGATCGGGGATCAGATCCTTGATCACTGACATATGCGGCAAGGGGTAGATTTTTATATCGCCCTTGATCTCGTCCAGCCCATAAATACAGGCCAGCGTATTGATGCCGTCAATATTCATCGCACAGGATCCACAAATCCCCTCACGGCACGAGCGCCGGAAAGTCAGAGTTGGGTCAATCTCGGTCTTGATTTTGATCAGTGCGTCCAGAACCATCGGGCCGCAGCTGTCCATGTCGACGAAATAGGTATCCAGACGCGGGGTTTGGCCATCGTCGGGGTTCCAGCGGTAAATCTGGACCTTGCGGGTATTGGTCGCCCCAGTCGGTTTGGGCCAGGTTTTGCCCACCGTGATCCGGCTGTTTTTGGGTAGGGTTAACTGGACCATGGGGCACCTCTTTCGTTTCTTCTGTCCTAGGCCGGAGCAGCGCCTATGACCAGCTTTTTTGATGTGACATGTCGTCTGGTTAGATCATTCAGGTTTCAGTCCGATGAACAACGTCTCGCCCCGCATCAGCCCATAGGTCAGTACGTCAGGCTCCACTGCTGTGACCTCGGTCAATGCAAACCCTGCGGCGCGAATCCGGTCACGCAGATCACGGCCATAAAACCGGATGTGATCCTGCTGCCCGAAATGCAACAGCCGCTCTGTCGTGGTCTGAAGGCCAGGATTTTCATAGGTTTCGGCCCAGCCTTCGACAATCGGGGTCGAGATTACGGCCTGCCCGCCCGGCACGAGCAGACGAAAGATTTCGCCAAGGGCTTTGGCATCATCGACATGTTCGATGACGTGGTTGCAGATGATCCGGTCATATTGGCCGGATGGCAAACCCGTCGCTTCGATGTTCACATAATGCGTCATCGGCCTGCGCTCGCTCAGATCGGCGGTCTCATACTGACCAACTGCCGCCTTGATCCGGGGGCTAAGCTGGGGTTCAGGCGCAAAATGCAAGACCCGGTGATGCGGCTGAAAAAACCCGCTGCGGTCAGTAAACAGCGCAAACAGCCGGTGCCGTTCAAGTGAAGCGCAGCTGCCACAGCGGGCATCAAAGCGTGGTGGGGTCCCGAACACCAGAAACATTCCGAAATACCCACAGATCGGACAGGTCCGCGGGGTCACTCCCGTGGCCGCCGCACGAAACTTGTTCAGCTGCTTTTGCAGATACTCCGCATCGCGCCCGCGTGCCCCGGCCAGTTTTGGCCGCTTCGGCCCTGGGTCATCCATCTTAGCCCGGCTCAACCGCCGAGGGCGGTTGTAGCGCAATCGATCGTCGGTTGCCGCGCCAGAATGGCCGAGACCAGCGCCCCGATGTCTTCATTTGGACCAGTGGCCGCCGCCATAGTTGTGATTTCCTCGGGTGTGGCATTGGTAATCACACAGCCCGTCAAAGCAACGCCGGGCGCTCCGGGCGCGATTTCATCGAGCATGGGGGTGATCAGGGTGGTCGCAGCAACTTGCGCTGCATCCTGTGCCTGACCGGCTGCAGGGAGGAGTGTGACAATAGCCAAAAGTACAAAACGTAGCATGATTTTCCTTTGAGGACAGAGTTTTAGCGCAGTCTGGGCGGCCGGATCGGCTCGGACCCGCTTCGCGCGATAACGCATTGGGTGTATACTTCGACCGGATCACGCCCGGCCAGATAGTCGCTGCTGATCCCGATCTCGGCGTTGGTAAAGGGGCCGGTGTTCGAGTTTGTGCCAATTGCAATCCGCCCTGTCGGCCCCTGCGCCGCCCGTGCCTGCGCCTCGCAGATATCAGCGGCCCGTTCTGGGGATAGATTGGCCGGGTTACAGGCCGCGAGGGCCAGCAACCCCGGGATCAGCAAAATCAGACGCATGGTTGGTCCTTGTCTTGGTGGGCACATACCCGGCTATTTAGGGACAGCACCGCTTGCTATGCAATAACAACGGGCCTAACCCGGTGTTGCGGGAGGATTGACGGGGGCCAAAGGTTCAATCCCGGCGGGCTGTCGGCGCGATTTTACTGGGGCTGATCCGGTCACATGCTGGCGCGCCGGGCAATCTTGGGGTGCCCGCACCAGCGCCGCTTCCTCCAGCACCCGCGTCATGTGATTTCAAACCGGCAATGAAAGCAGGTGTTTAGACTTCACAGACAGCGGCCAGCGCCCTGCATCAGTTCCGTCGCGAATCGAACCGCACTTCGCAGGTGTAGCCACTACTACCCGTCATCCGCAAATTACAGTCCCGATCCCCGGGCTGCGGTGCGCCGACTTGTGAAGCCGGTTGCGCCGGGTTGCTGGATTGCGGCTGGATCAGGTCGCGCGGAGTCCCATAAGTGTAGGTTTGCGTTACAGTACTGCCGGTTCCTTGCACCGCATTGTTAACCACCGGCGCAGGTGTTGACTGCTGCGCCTGCTGTGCGGCGGTTCTTGCACGGATACATGCGTTTATCGCGTCGGCCCCCGCCTGGATGCCATCACTGCCCGGCACAACTGTCGGCACAGCCTCCCCAACGGGGACGCCGTAGCTTCCCGTGGAGTTCAGCTCAAACATGCAGCCCGTTGCATTGTTCAGGCCCATTTGGCCGCCACAGGCCGCAAGCAGCAAAACCACCATCATCGCAAGAGCGGCACGCAATCTGGTCATCAATACACTCTCGCTTTGGAGGCGATCTTTTTCGGATCAATGCCGCCCTCTGCTTGTGTCGTCAGCGGGTCAAGGTGCACTGGCCGCGTGGCCAGCCGCCCGTCTTTACATTGCTCATCGCCGCCCTCTCAGAACTGCAGACAGCCTGCTAAAGACGGAACTATGACGCCGTTTCATGTTCTTAAGCAGCCTATATTCCACCGCGAGCCTCTGCACCATTTCCCGCCGCAAATTTTCCTGAACATGTCCCTCAGCAATAAGATTTCTTCGGAATTCTGGGGAGCCAGCAAGATCAGCCAGTCGGGCAGATCGTGTGGGATTGTGTCGCTCACTCCGCACGAAGCCAATCAACTCGTCGACAATTCGATTGAGCCGCCATTTGTCGGATGCCGCCCCAGTCAAGCTAACTGTGCCCATTGCTGCAGCATTGTAGCCACCCCTGATGTCGTCAGCAATCGCTGCCGCCTTCAGTCGCTGTGGGTGCGAACGGCCAGAAAAATTGAACTCCTCAGCAGAAGCGACGTTCTCGGACGTCAGCCAACCTGGGCCGCCGAATTGGTCATAACAATAGACTGGCGTTTCAGAGGCCAACGCATATTGCACAGATTTGCCAATAGTGACCACGGCATCGTGGTCAAGGAAATCCTGTGGCTCTGCCCGACGCATGATGTGGCCGGACCCAATACGGGTCACTCTTAGGCCCTCACGCTCCAGCAGTGCGAGCGCTTCCACCATTTCCAGCGGAATGTGGTTCGATACAATTAGCAATGAACCAATACGCGACGCGCGGTTAGTGCGCGATGCAAAAAACCGATCCGGAGCAGGATTGGGAACCACGACAGACCCGGAAAATCGCTTGCCGAACTCGTTGACCACCCGTTGGGTTTCCACACTGTTGCACCAGATCAGATCGGCAACCTGAGCTTCGATCAAAGGGCCAGGCAGTTCCATCGATTCATAGGGTGACAGATGGTTGTAGACAAAGACCGGCATGTCCCCCGACAATTCGCGGTCCAATAGTTGGCGAAAAAGCAGGTGGCTGGTCATCTGATGGTGGCAGTAGATCAGATCGAACTGGCGCAAATCCAGGTTGCTTTCGCCAGTTCGAACTCCAGCACCAAGCCTCTTTAGATATTGCCGCAGAACGGGACGAATTGCATAGGCAAATACCTCGACCTGCCACCCTCTTTCGATAAGTGCCTCGGCAATCTCACAAGCCACTACTTCGGAGCCGCCCCAGCCCGGTAGCCGACTTACTGCGACGATTGCGCGGGCAGGCATTGTTACCTCCAACGTGGAAATCAATAAACTCGTGCTTTCGGCGCAATTTTCTTCAGGCTGATTCCGCCGTCCGCTTCCTTGGTCAGCGGCTCCAGATGGACAGGCCGATAAGCCAGCCGGACTTTGGACCCCTCGACATAGGCCAGCGAGTGTTTGCGCCAGTTCACATCGTCGCGGTTCGGGTAATCCTCGTGTGCATGGGCCCCGCGGCTTTCCTTGCGCGCCTCGGCGGCGACGATGGTGGCCAAAGCGTTGGGCATCAGGTTGGTCAGTTCCAGGGTTTCCATCAGGTCGGAATTCCAGACCAGTGACCGGTCGGTGACACTGATGTCGGCCATTTGCGCTGCCACTTTTTCCATTTTGGCCACACCCTCGGCCAGGGTTTTGTCGGTGCGGAACACGGCCGCGTCGGCTTGCATGGCTTTCTGCATGCTCAGGCGCAGCTCGGCTGTGCCGGTTGACCCTTTGGCGTGGCGCAGGGCATCAAACCGGGCAAA
>JANOMH010000782.1:0-5534 GCA_031420215.1 Rhodobacterales bacterium
CGACGGCGTGTGTTCGTTGTCGGATATCTTGGAGACTGGCGACCTGCCGCAGCGGTATTATTTGACCGCGAAAGCCTGCTCGGGAATCCTCCGCCGCGCCGCGGGCCGTGGCAAGACCCTGCCTCCGCCTCTGGCCCACGCGCTTCAGGCGGTGGCGGGCTGATCCCGGGCGTATCGGGCGCGCTGTCGGCGCGCGATGCGAAGTCGCCCCGCGCGGAAGATGATGTTGGGCGGATCGCTGTGGCGCATTCCCTGCGCGGCGAAGGGTTTGACGCCAGCGAGGACGGCACCGGGCGCGGCACACCATTGGTGCCGATCGCGTTCTCATCAAAGGATTTCGGCGCGGATGCCGGGCTTACTGCACCCACCCTGCGCGCGATGGGCCACGCGGGCAGCCATGCCAACGCCGGTGGTCAGGTTGCCATTGCCATTCAGGAACGAGCCGTCAGCGAAAACCCGGCCGCCGGTCCCGACGGCGCGGGGTTCCGGCAGGATGGTGCCGCCTACACGCTTGAGGCCCGTATTCAGCCCCAAGCCGTGGCCTTCGATCTGCGTGGCCGCGACGGCGGGGCGATGCCAGAAGGCCCGCATGACACCGCCAACATCCGCGCCGCCTCGGGTGGATCATCGCGCTCCTACATCGCCGCCCCCTGGGCCGTGCGCCGCCTGACGCCCCGGGACTGTGAACGACTTCAGGGGTTTCCAGACGACTACACCGACGTGCCCTACCGGCGGCGGAACTGGACGCCCGACGGGCCACGCTACAAGGCGCTGGGCAACAGCATGGCGGTGAACGTGATGAACTGGCTGGGCGAGCGGATCGCGCTGGTGGAATATGAAATAACCGACAAATCGCCGGGCCAACGTTGATTCAATTTAGCGTTCCAAGCATGCTTTTCCCACCAAAACCCACGCTTGCTATCCACAACCTAACCGGTGAATGTCTGACTGCGGGATGTTGTCAATGGTGACTAGCCATGGTCAGACTTGCAAAAGGGCAACGTGTTCTATATTTGTTCTCATCTGGACAAACGAAGAAACCGCAACGGAAGGAGGAACGGACATGCAACTACAGCTATTATCTCAAGATTTTGCCGAACGCGCCGTCTCTCCCTTCCTCGAACTCGGGGCCTATGAGTCGCTGTGGGATGAGCAGAGTGCGAGCTTCAAGTCTATCGCTGACCTTTTTTCCAAGCAGGCGGGCGCGTTGCCGTCAGATTTCGTTGAGCGTTCCCGAGCCGCATCGTACGCGAACGATGTGCATTCCCGGCTGAAAGATGCTGGGATCATGAGTTATGGCGTTCGCGTTCATGGTGCTGGAGACTATCCAGAACGCTTGCGGATCGCCGATCATCCGATAGAACTTTTATATTTTCAGGGCTGGTGGGATCTGGTGAACTCACCACGGTCCGTGGCGGTGGTTGGCACCCGAAAACCATCAGCAGATGGCTTGGCACGAACGCGCAAGTTGGTCCGGGCATTGCTCCAGGACGATTTCACTATTGTATCGGGGCTGGCCGCAGGTGTGGACACGGCGGCGCACACGGCAGCAATTGAAGAGGGCGGTCGGACGATCGCCGTTCTTGGAACCCCGCTAACGAAATCATATCCGTCGGCAAATGCGAAATTGCAGCGGGAAATTGCTAAGCATCACTTGCTGATCAGCCAAGTACCGGTCAAGCGCTACAGCAACCAGAAGAATCCAACGTTGAATAATTTCTTCTTTCCGGAGCGCAACATCACGATGTCGGCGCTTACAGACGCGACGATAATTGTTGAGGCGGGTGAGACCTCTGGAACGCTGGTTCAAGCGCGTCATGCTCTGAAGCAAGGTCGAAAAGTTTTCATTCTGGAGAGCAATTTCCGCAGACCGGACCTGAAATGGCCCCACACATTCGAGGAGCGCGGCGCAATCCGTGTCACCGATTATGACGACATCCGGCGACACCTCCTTCCCGTCACGACTCACTAAGATCGACGAACTTACGCGCGGCGCTCATAGCCACCTTGAGGTGGGGGATGAATGTCTGTTCTTTGGCGATTATACGGCCCGGAAGGACTGGTCCCATAGCGCGACGAATAAACTCATATTGAACTTCAAGAAGCCGGTTGTGCGTCGAGGCAAGCCTGAATGGCGATATAAGGCCCAAGCAGTCAACGCAGTCGCGGAGGCCTTCTCGTCCAATATAGGCAAGGCTTTCGGATCGATCACCCTGGTCCCGGTCCCACCGTCAAAACTCAAAACCGATCCCGAGTACGATGACAGGATGATGGACATGCTCCGTGCACTGCGGGCACCGGCGGGCTTGGTCCCAGATGTTCGGGAACTTGTTGTTCAAACCATGCCGATGCCAGCAGCCCACGAGAGTGCAAACCGGCCCCCTCCAGAGGAATGGGAAAAAGTTTACGCTGTCGATGAGGCGCTGGCCGTCGGCAATCCGCAGTGGTTCGGCATAATTGACGATCTGCTGGTTACCGGCTGTCGATTTCGCGCGATATCCAATGTCTTGAGACGACGTTTCCCGACCGCGAGGATCACTGGGTTGTTCATTGCACGGCGTGTTCCAGAGGCGATTGATCTATCCGCTTTGTTTGGAGACCCCGATTTTTGATAGCCCACCGGCCGCCCGCCACCCTTGTCGCAACTTGGTCGATTTTGTTGACCTATTGTTGACCCAGCCGGGCGGTATGCAAATACCCCACACGATTTCTCGCGCAGGGCATTGATAACTATAAGAATTTTGGTTGCGGGGACAGGATTTGAACCTGTGACCTTCAGGTTATGAGCCAAAACCCTAGCGATTCCAATAACTTAGCCATTTCAACCACTTACACGCCAAGCCTTTGATTTCGCGTATTTTCCATTCCCACAACGACAGACATTGACCTGTTTTCACCGACACCGACCGCGCCAAATCGGCGGATGCGGGTTGACGTGGCGTTGACATGCGCTGGGCTGCTGCCCCAAAAACTTTGATCATTCGTGACCATGAACAACCCACGACCTGGAATGTTAAAGTCGGCCCATTGCGGCCTGTGAGCCCTGCAGTACATTGGACGGCTAAGCTCAGTGAAGCTGCCGCTCAGGCCGGGTGCAGCGAGATCTTGTTCGGCATGGCGGCGATGCAGGACGACGCTAGGATCGAGGATCGAGGATCGAGGATCGAGCAGGTTCTCAGCCGACATCATGCCCATCGAGTGTAAAACGGTTTCGATGGCCGCGTGCGCCTCAGGCGCGAATATGTTTGTCCACCAATCGCCAGCCGGCGTCGGTTCGGTCTTGCGACGGAAGAACGTCAGCATCCTGTTTCTTCGTTCCAATCTGCGCGAAAGCGGCTACCATCTTCAGATGCCAATCCCAGACGACATCACCCTCATCCTGCGCGAGATCGACCAAGTCCTCAAAAATCAGGGCGTGGCTCCGCATGCGCGCCCGATCATGGCCGTCATCGAGTTCGGCAAGCACTTCGGCGTCTCGATGCCGATCACCAAGCTGCCCACGAACATGCGCTTGCCTCCTGATGCCCCGGCAGAACTGGTAACGACCAGCGCCTATACTGATCGCATCCATCGCTGGTACGAAGAAGTCTACGGCGACCTGATCAAGACCGACTTCTCGCAGAAGGCCAAGGTTGCGGTCCTCGCTGATGGCGACATGTGGGAGATGCGGATTCCGCTGATCTACGGCATGGCGGTCATAGAGGCGAAGCGTGAGCTTCCGAAGGATTCGGGCAACCGGATCGGTACCAAGGTGCTCGACATCAACGCCTGCGCTTTGCTGACGGGGATCACAGAATCCCGCCTGCAGCACTTCTCGGACAACGATCTGGACGAGGTCTATGGGCTGTTCCATGTCGGCCTCGACGTTCGCAAGGCTTTCGACCGGTTCCGCAAATCCGCCCCAATGTTCGCCGCCGCCGAAGACGACTGGGCGGCAGCGGTCGCACACAAGACCAACCAGTCCCCGAACTGGGGGCAGGCCCGGTGGTCGTCACTGCAAAGACCGAGAAGTTCATGAAGGGCATCATAACGCTTGTTGGTGACGTCCCGGCCAAGAAGGTCCACGACCTGATGGCGCTGCACGGTGCCCTCGCTGTCTCCGCTCCCAGCCTGGACCTCAAACACCTTCTGGCAGACATTCAGTGCAATGCTGGCGTCCGTTACGGCGACCCATCAACTCGTCAGCAAGCGTACTCCGCGCACAAGGCCAGCCTTTTGGTCGTTCGAGTTTTGGGTGGTGTTCGGTATTCAATGGAGGCCGCGTCGCCGTATCCTTAGCACGATAGATGCGCCAAAGGCAGTTGTAGCCGCGCACCCTCGGCCCTTATCTGCCGTGCGTGATTTGTGCGGCGTATGCCTGTTCGTCAACCAAGGCCGTCTCTCGCATATGACTGCTTCTAATTTATTGAAATTATTTCAGAATGGGGTGTAAAGCGTATGGTTTTGACGTAATGGGCGTGCAACATTTTTGGCCCATACCCAGTGGGATGCGAGGGCGGCGCACAGAAGTAACTTAAAGGCAATAAGGTTCCCAAAATGGTTCTGGAAGATCATATCAAGAAGAAACGGCGGCTCATTCCACCCGTTCGCGCGGCGATGGGCGATAATTACTCGCCGTTTTCGTGGTCACTGAAGATCGTTCCTGAATTATTCTGGATAACCCTGCTTATTAACGGACTCGGCCCAGTGAGAGGAGTTGAGGTCGCAAGGCAGTTGGGAAATACTGCCGCGCACGTCAGCAAGAAAGACCCTAAACCACTCTTTGCCACAGTGACTTCTTTTTCAGAGTTGTCGGAAGATGAGCGGCAAGAGCTCTTGGGCGTCATTGACAAAGAGGCATTAGCGGAATTTCGGGCCGTTCTAGGCAAGCTGTCCGTCATCTGGCCAGAAAACCCGTTCTCTTTCACTGAGCTTCAATCCGATGATGAGTTGCAAGCAGTTATAGATCACCTGAGCCCTACCCTTGAGAAAATGTATAATCGTCACAGCCGTGAGGCGACGCTGGCGATCTCGACCGCCGTATACCTAGGCTGCGATCAGGATAAAGTTAAAATAGCAAAAAAGGTTTTCGACAACCATGCGACCGCTTTCAGTGATATCGAAGACTATCCCGCGACAGAAGCGTCAAAGAAAGCGGGCTCTTTCTTTCGCGCGATGGCTCCCATGCTTCTGCTCGGAAAGGAAGAAGCAGCCAACATACCCGATTGGGTTGATGTCTTTTGGAACGGTCTATCTGCGATAGGTGGGTGCTCTGGCGACTATCAAGACACTCCCGAACTCCCCGATGTCACTGAAGGTATACAGGGTTTCATTACTGCGTTCACTCATTTCGTGCATGATGACTTCAGGGCGCGTGAAAACGCATGGGAACTCGACCTAGGCAAGCCTCAAGAGACAGGGGAATCGCGTTTGTAATTTGACCTGATCCGCGGGGTCTTGCGGTCTTGGGCAGGATGGATTCTGGAGCGGGGATCGCCCTTCTGGAGCCCTTTCCCCGCATGGACATCTTCCTCGCCGCCTTTGATGACATTCCC
>JANOMH010000783.1:0-1776 GCA_031420215.1 Rhodobacterales bacterium
CCGGGGGAAAGTTTGGTCACGCCCGCGCCGACCTCGACCACCTGGCCCACTTCTTCGTATCCCATTGCGGGCATTGGATAAGTCCAGCTTGCCGCCTCGGGCTGGAACAGTCGCGTGGCCGTATCCCAGCGTTTGGTCAGGAACGGGTTGGACCCGGAAAAGGCCGTCATTTCCGTTCCCGCCGAGATACCGGAATACAGCGTGGCAATCCGCACCTCGCCTGCCGCCAGCGCGGGCGGGGTGTAATAGTCGCAGCCCAACTTGCCGGGGCTTTCAACGACAAGGGTATAGGCCGGATTCGGCGCGGTCAGAGCGACGCGTTCGTTCATGTCAGGGTTCCTATTTGACGGCACCGGCGGTCAGTCCTTTGACGAACTGGCGCTGGAAGATCAGGTAAATGATGATGACAGGAATGGTGGACAGCGACACACCGGCGGCGATCAGGCCAATGTCGCGGGTATAGGCGCCCTGAAAGAACATGAGGCCGAGCGGGATCGGTCGCCGCGCCTCGTCTTGCAGATACAGCAGCGGCATCAGAAACTCGTTCCAGGTCCGCATGAACTGGAATACGATCAGGGTCGAGATTGCGGGCCGGGCCAGCGGCAGCATGACAGAGCGGAAAATCCGGAACTCGCTGCACCCGTCGACCCGTGCGGCCTCGGTCAGCTCATTCGGCAGATCCTCGAAAAACGACTGCATCAGGAAAATGCCAAAGGGCAAGCCAAAAGCAATCGAGGGCAGGATCACCGCCAGATAACTGCCCAGCAATCCCATTGCCAAAAGCTGGTAATACAGCGGGATCATGACTGACTGAAACGGGATCGTGAGGCCCAGAAGCATGGTGTAAAAGATCAGCATCCGGCCCCGAAAGCGGAACCGCGCGATACCGTATCCCGCAAGGGCCGACAATATGACCACGCCAACCACGGTCGGCACCGTGATGATAACGGAATTGATGAAGTAATTCCCGAACCGGCCCTTGACCCAGGCATTCACGATATTGTCGAGGAATATCCCGGTCGGCAGGCCAAAGGGATTCTGCATCACCTGGTTTGCCGGGCGCAGGGCGGTGATCCACATCACCACAATCGGGTAAAAGGCAATAAAGGCGAACAGGATCAGCACCGCATGGCGGAAGATGGATTTTGCGCGGCGGGATGAGACGGCGCTGGTCATCGGTTGCCCTCGTCCGCGCGGCGCATCCGCATCGTGATCCAGGCCGCGAACAGGGACAGCACCGACATCACCATTGAAAGCGTCGCGCCGTAGCCGTATTCGTTGCCGCGAAAGGCGATTTCATAAGTATAGGTCGCGATAACTTCGCTGGCATTGTTCGGGCCACCGCTGGTCATGACCCAGACCACGTCGAACACGTTAAAGCCGCCGATGACAGTATAGACGATGACCATGGTCAGAACCGGGCGGATCTGCGGGACGATGACATGGCGGAACCGTTGGCGGGCATTCGCGCCGTCGATCCGGGCGGCACCAACAAGTTCGGGATCGACCTTTTGCAGCCCCGCGAACAGCACAACAATGCAGAAGCCTAGGTAAGACCAAATTGCGGTCACAAGGACGGCATAAAGGGCGGTTTCGCTTTCGCCCAGCCAGCCGAACGCAAAGTTGCCAAGGCCGACTTCGCGCAGGCCGGTATTCAACAGGCCGAACAGCGGGTTGTAGATCCAGCCCCAGATGATCCCGATCACCACCGGCGACAGCACCACCGGCAGGAAATAGATCGTGCGATAGGTCATCGACCCGCGCGCATCCGACCAC
>JANOMH010000784.1:0-2141 GCA_031420215.1 Rhodobacterales bacterium
GCGCAGGCGGTCATGCTGGGCACCCGCTATGTCGCGACCGAGGAAAGCATGGCCCATGCCCAATATAAACGGGCGCTGGTCGCCGCTGGGTCCGATGATACTGTCTATACCAATTGTTTTGATATTGGCTGGCCCTACGCAATGCACCGTGTCTTGCGCAATGAAACTTTTCGCAAGTGGGAAGCTGCGGGTTGTCCGATGGCCCCTGACCGCCCGGGTGAAGGTGATATGATTGCCCAAGGTAGCGGTGCCCCGATCCTGCGTTATTCCGATACACCCCCTTTGCGCGACGCAGTTGGCACTGTGCTGGAGGCCTGCCTGTATGCAGGGGCCGGAGTTGACGGGATTGACCGGGTCGAACCAGCGGGCGCTTTGACCAAACGGCTGTGGGCCGAGGCGCGGCAGTTGATGTAAAGGCCGGGAATGCGGCTGAAGCCAAGAAGCGGTTGGTTATTGATCCGGAATATCGGGTGGCTAGGTATCGGATTGCCTGAGGGCATGGCGGGTCAATCCTGCCTTGACCCAGCTGCTGTCCATGTCCTGTGGTCCCTCGATCTGACAGGGGTATCGGAACGTCCGTTCGCCCCGCTGCACGTCAACCCGTGCCTCAAACGCGCCAGTTTGCGCGTTGTAATGCACGTCGCCTAGTCGGATCATGCCCATCGCCATCCCCCTAAAACCGAGCAATCAGTTCCGCAGCAAAGGTGCGATGTGAGGTCTTGTCAGACCCTTAATGCCGGGGTCCCCTATGGATGATTTCTGTGGATAATTGAACCTATCAGGGAAGCGAGGCCAGTACCGCCAGCGCCGCAGCGCGGGGATCTTTGGTAGTCCAGATCGGCCTGCCCATCACAATATGATCGGCCCCGTTTGCGATAGCCTGCCGTGGCGTGGCCACCCGCTTTTGATCGCCATGATCCGCATCGGCAGGCCGCACCCCCGGCGTCACGATCAGCTTGCCGCGCGATTCCGGCAACGCCCGGATCAATGCCGCCTCGTGCGGGCTGGCGATGACACCGTCGGCCCCCGCCTCAAACGCCAGTCCCGCCCGTTCCTGCACCAGATCGGCAATGCTGCCCGGTTTGATCAGCGCCGCATCCAGATCGGCCCGGTCAAGCGAGGTCAGGATCGTGACCGCCAGAATCTTCATCCCCGACACGCCCGCCCCGATCCGCGCGGCCCGCACCACATGCGGATCGCCGTGCACGGTCAGGAAATCATGCCCGAACGAGGCAAGCCCGCGCACCGCCGCCTCGATCGTGGCGCTGATGTCGAATAGTTTCATGTCCAGAAATATCCGCTTGCCGCGCTCGTCCTTAAGCTCATTGGCCAAGGCCAGCCCACCCCCGGTCAACATGCCCAGCCCGATCTTGTAAAAACCCACGGCATCGCCCAAGGTTTCGGCCAATTGCAGGCCTTGATGCGCGTTTGGAACATCAAGGGCAACAATCAGGCGGTCGTCTGACATGGTAAGGCTCCTGTTTACGGGGGGTCGGGCCGTCTTGGGGTGACCTTGGGTTCAAGTCAAGCGAAGGGATTCAGCGCTAATGCTTTTGGAGGTTTGTGTGGATAGCCCGCTGGGGCTGATGGCCGCCATTAAAGGTGGCGCTGACCGGGTCGAGCTATGCTCTGCCCTGGCTTTGGGTGGGGTGACGCCGACCACGTCATTGATGGTGCAGGCCGCGATCGAAGGGATTCCGGCCGTGGCGATGATCCGGCCCCGCCCCGGTGATTTTGTCTGGACCGCCTACGAGGTGGACCACATGCAGGCCGAGATCGACGAAGCGATGGAGACGGGCATGGATGGCATTGTCATCGGCGCCAATCGCCCGGATGGGCGGTTGGATACCAAGGTGTTGAAAAAGCTGCTGGATCAGGTTGATCCCGACGCGCAGAGAGTCCTGCACCGTTGCATTGACCTGACCCCCGATCCGGTCGAAGCGGTGGAAACCGCGATTGCGCTGGGGTTTGACCGGATTTTGACCTCGGGCGGGGCGCTGCGGGCGGTGGATGGTTTGGGCAAGCTGCGGGCGATGTTTGACCGGGCACGAGGCCGGATCGAAATCATGCCCGGATCGGGGATTACGGCAGAGAATGTAGCCGCATTGCTGGCACTGTTGCCGGTAGAGCAGGTCCATGCC
>JANOMH010000785.1:0-4478 GCA_031420215.1 Rhodobacterales bacterium
GGCTCCATCGCATCGGCATCGGCCAGTGACCGGACTGTATAGACACCGGCCAAATCCCCCCCCACAGCAATGGGCAAACGCCGGGGAGTAGAGCCCGTGGTCAGGGCCAGCGCGTCATAGGATAATGCGGTGCCATCCGACAAGGCGACGGTCCGCGCAACAGTGTCAATCGTCATCGCCTGGACCGACAGGCGCAGCGCAATGTCATGGTCTGCATAGAATTCCAGAGGCCGCAGATACAGCCGCTCTTCGGTCATCTCGCCCAGCAGATAGGCCTTGGACAAGGGCGGGCGCTGATAGGGCGGCACCGGTTCAGACCCGACAAGGGTGATCTGCCCGGTAAACCCCTCGGACCGAAGCTTGGCGACAAGTGAACATCCGGCCTGCCCGGCCCCGACTGTAACGAAATGAGCCATGGGCTTTTGCCTTTTGCTATGGTCTGATCCGGCGCAGACTCTATATGAGCCGACACCAGACGCAATTGCCCAAAGGGACTCAAAGATGACGATATCAACCGGTGATCGCTTTCCGACTGCGACTTTGCGGCAAATGGGGCCAAATGGCCCCGAAGCGGTAGAACTGGCCGACAAGATGAAAGATCGCAAGGTCGTGATCTTTGCACTGCCGGGTGCCTTTACCGGCCCGTGTTCGACCGTGCATGTGCCAAGCTTTATCCGCACCGCGCCGGCCTTTGCGGCCAGGGGTGTGGCTGAAATCATCTGCATCGCCGTCAACGACCCCTTTGCGCTCAAGGCCTGGGGCGAGGCTACAGGTGCCACAGCGGCCGGGATCACGATGCTGGGCGACAGTGACGGTGCCCTGACCCATACGCTCGGGATGGAGTTTACCGCCCCGGCGCTGGGCCTGATTGGCCGGTCGAACCGCTATGCAGTTGTCGTCGAAGATGGCGTTGTCACTTATGCCAATATCGACAAACTGGGCGAGTGCAACATTTCAACCGGCGAAATGCTGCTGGCCGAAATGTAATGGCGGAGGGGATGGGCAAATTGCCCATCCTACCGCCTCAATTACGGCTGCACGTCCAGAATAAGCTCTGGATTGGCGCGGGCTTCGTCCAGATGTTCGTCGGCGCGGATCATACCGACACCCGGGGCGTAATATTTGAACTCGCGCAACTCAAGGTCCACTGTGCTTGCCTCATAGAACTTGATGACATCGGTGAACTGGCCGCCCGCCGTATCGATGACAAGCCCGGTTTCGACCAATTCGGCATAATCCATCGCCTCTTCGACCGGGGCATGTTCCTGAAACAGCACCTCGCCCACGGTCAGCACCGCAGGCATGGTGATCCCCGGCACAGCGCCGTTGACCCCGGCACGCCAGGCCGAATGATTGTCTGTCCCGGTCAGAACACCGGCGGCGTCATAGTTAAAGTTCTCAACATCCTCGCCCAGATACCAGATATTGCCGGCCGCATCGGCGGCAAAATAGTCCAGAGTGCGCTCCACCAGACGCCCTTCAACAAAAGCCTCGTCCACGACGGTTACACTTTGGGCCCCCATGATCACCGGGCCGGGGCCAATCACGGTGCGGACGGCCAACTCCGGAACCGTTTCACCCGCGTTTATTGTGGTCGCCATCATCGTATGGGTCCGGCCGACACTCAACGGCATATACGGGTTCTCGGCCGGGGTGCTGAAATCGGCGGCGGCAAAATCGGGCAGGGTGGGTTCGGCCCATGCAGGGGTTGCCAGCAGGGCCAAAGCGAACAGGCTGGTGTGGGTCAGGCGGGTCATTTTGGGTCATCCTTTACAGCGGCCAACCCGGGATGGGGTGGCATGCGGTCAGGCTGCGCCCAAACCGGCACTGTGGACCATCCGACACAGGGCGGAAAGACTGCGTGAAACCACCTATCGCATTTGATGGATAGACCGATGGGGGGGCAGGGCGCATACTTGCCTTAGCTAACAAAGAGGCCGCTTATGCGCCGTTCATTCACCGTCATCCTCGTCCTCGGGCTCGCCTTTGTCGCCGTCTCGGCGCTGGATGTCCTGCGCGAGCCCAACCCGATCAACCCCACCGATCTGGCGCTCGACCTGACGGAAAAGCTGCTGCTGCTGGGGGCGATGGCCGCGGTCGCATGGTCGGTCCTTGTGGTCAGTGACCTGCGCGACGGGCAGGCCGCCCTGAAATCGCATCTGGAACGGACCGCGGCCCAAGGCGAGGCCTGGCGAATTTCGCGCCAATCCGAAATTGCGGCCATGGGACAGGCGATTACCGACCAATTTCACCGCTGGGGCCTCAGCCCTGCCGAAGCCGATGTCGCCGGGCTTTTGCTCAAAGGCTGCGCAATGAAGGAAATCGCCATCGCCCGCGACACGTCCGAGCCGACGATCCGCCAACAGGCGCAGACCGTCTATCAAAAGTCGGGATTGTCCGGGCGGGCGGAATTGTCGGCGTATTTTCTGGACAGTCTGTTTGCCGATGCTGAGGAACAAGGGCGGGCGCGGCTCAGGGTGGTGGAGCCGTAGCCCGGGGTTGAAACTCAACCTATATTTGCCGGGAACGACGATATCGGCCAATTCGATGGCAAAACCCGAAAGCGGGGTTTCAACCCAATGCCTTTCTCAAAACCGCATCAATCGCTGTCCAGTCATTGACCGCCAGCCGCACCGGCAATGTCAGAACCTTGGCGCGGAAACTGTCCGGCAGGCGGACTGCATCCTTTTCGGTCGTGACCAGCTGCGCCCCGCGTGCCCGCGCCTCTGCCTCCAGCCGTTGCAACAGGGCCGCGGGCAGCGGCTGATGATCCTCCAGCGCCTCGCCCCGGATCACCTCGGCCCCGAGGTCGCGCAGCGTCGCAAAAAACCGGGCCGGATGGGCGATACCGGCAAAGGCCAACAGCCGAAGGCCCTGCCAGTTCAGCCCCATTGGCAGCACTGCAAGATGACCTGTGACCAGGGGCAGCGGGGCGATCTGCCCCGCCCAGGCGGCGGCGAACCTGGCCTGATCCGCGTCCAGCCCTATCGCCAGCACCAAATCGGCCCGCGCCAGTCCCACCGGGACCGGTTCGCGCAGCGGCCCCGCAGGCAACACCCGGCCATTGCCAAAGCCACGCGCGGCATCCACTACGACAATGCTGACATCCTTGCCCACCGCCGGGTTCTGTAACCCGTCATCCAGCACGATCACGCCCGCCCCTGCTGCCCCGGCCGCCCTGACCCCCGCCGCCCGGTCGCGCGCGACCCAAGTGGGGGCAAAGGCCGCGAGCAGCAGCGGCTCGTCACCAACCAGATCCGCCGATTGCCCCCCAACCTGCACCGGTCCAGTCAATGACCCGCCATAGCCCCGGCTGACCACATGCGGGACCAGGCCCCAGCCCTGCAACCGCTGCACCAGCGCGATGGTCGTAGGCGTCTTGCCGGTGCCGCCGACATTGATATTGCCCACACAAATCACTGGCACGCGGGATTTGTAACCGGGGCGGCGCAGCCGGGCGGCAGAGGCAGCGGCATAAGCCAGCGCCAGCGGGGCCAAAGCCCGCGCCTGCCACGCAGGCCGCCCCGGATCGGTGAACCAGAATCCCGGTGCGACCATCCCTAGCCCGCCACTTTGTCAAGGCTGGCGCGGATCAGCTCTACCACGCGGTTGGTCACATCTGCCCCGCTGCTGGTCACGTCCCAGGCCGCATGCGCCATCGCTGCGGCCTTGTCCGGGGCCAGCAGCACCTCGACCGCATTGCCCAGATCGGCGGCAGAGCGCACTGCCCGGCTTGCCCCGGCACTGGCCAGACGCTGATAAAACGGCGCATGTGACGCAGTCACCGGCCCGTGCAGCACCGCCGACCCCAATGCCGCCGGTTCAAACGGATGCCGGCCGCCCAACCCCTCCAGCGTGCCGCCCATGAAAACGAACGGGGCGAGGCGATACCACAGCCCCATCTCGGCAGTGCTGTCCGCCAGATAGATTTGCGTGCCCTCATCCGGCTCGGCCCCCTCACTCCGGCAGGCCACGACAAACCCGTCATCGCGCAGGCGCAGGGCCATTTCCGGCGCATCCGTGGCCAGCGCGGGGACCAGGATCAGCAGCAACCGATGCGCCCGGCGGCTGGCCTGCCGATGTGCCGCACTGACCTGCTCCAGCTCGATCATCGGCACCTCGGCGGCACACCAGACCGAGCGACTGCCCAGGGTTTGGGCCAGATCGCGGCGTTCACGCTCATTGCAGGGCAACACCGCAGCACTAGGGTCCAAAGGCCCGGTCACTTCGATCTGGTCAGCCGGAAAGCCCGCCTTGCGCAACCTGATGGCCGCATCGTGATCGGTGGCCAGCGCATGGTCAAAAAGATCGAGCAGAGCCCCGGTCAGCCCCGGCATCCAGCCGCCGCCCGCCACCCCGACCCGGGCGGCGCGCATATCAATCATCAGCCTTGCCAAAGGCTTGCGGTCCGTCTCGGCCAGCAAAACCGGCAGGAAATCGCCCTGCATCCACAGCAAGACATCCGGGCGCCAATGGTC
>JANOMH010000786.1:0-11592 GCA_031420215.1 Rhodobacterales bacterium
CCCGTTCCTGGACGAAGCCACCCGCAAGGCGATGGGCGAACAGGCCTGCGCTTTGGCGGCAGCCGTGGGTTATACCAGCGCCGGAACGGTCGAGTTCATTGTCGACGGGTCGCGCAACTTCTACTTTCTGGAAATGAACACCCGGTTGCAGGTCGAACACCCGGTCACCGAACTGATCACCGGCATCGACATTGTCGAACAGATGATCCGGGTCGCCGCCGGGGAACCGCTGCCGTTCAAGCAGAAAGACCTGGCTATTAACGGCTGGGCGATGGAATCGCGACTTTATGCCGAGGATCCCTATCGCGGCTTTCTGCCCTCGATCGGCAGGCTCACCCGCTACCGGCCGCCTGCCGAGGAAGCCACAGAAACCTATGCCATCCGCAACGATACCGGCGTCACCGAGGGCGGCGAGATCAGCATGTATTACGATCCGATGATCGCCAAACTCTGCACCTGGGCCCCGACCCGGGCGCTGGCCATCGCCGAAATGCGCACCGCGCTGGATGCGTTCGAGGTAGAGGGAATCGGGCATAACCTGCCGTTCCTGTCCGCCGTGATGGACCATCCGAAATTCACCAGCGGCAATATCACCACGGCCTTTATTGCCGAAGAATACCCAGATGGCTTTATTGGCGCGCAGCTTGGTGCAGACGCCCTGCGCCGTGTCGCCGCCGCCGCCGCCGCCATGCACCGGGTCGCCGAAATCCGGCGCACGCGGGTGTCGGGCCGGATGGACAATCACGAACGCAAGGTTGGGGCAGATTGGGTTGTCAGCCTGCAAGAAACTGACTTTTCAGTCACGATCGCAGCTGACAAGGCCGGGGCGACAGTCCATTTCCATGATGGGCATGACCTGCGGGTGACCAGCGACTGGACCCCCGGCGCACCGCTCGCCCGATTGATGGTCGGGGATGCGCCCCTGATCCTTAAGGTGAACAAAGCCACAGGCGGCTTTCGGATCCGCACCCGTGGGGCCGATCTGCGGGTCCATGTGCGCACCCCGCGCGCGGCTGAATTGGCCGCCCTGATGCTGGTCAAAACCCCGCCGGATACTTCGAAACTCCTGCTTTGCCCAATGCCGGGGCTTTTGATGCAGCTGAATGTCGCGGTCGGGGATGAAGTGCAGGATGGCCAGTCGCTGTGCACGGTCGAGGCGATGAAGATGGAAAACATCCTGCGGGCTGAACGCAAGGCAGTGGTCAAAAAGATCAATGCGGCACCGGGGGCCAGTTTGGCTGTGGATGCGGTGATCATGGAATTCGAGTGAGTCTTGCCCGGCGCAGAAGGGGGCAAATTCCTTGGAAGGAATTTGAACGGAGTTTTCGAAAACTCCGCCCCTGCCCAGCCGCCTCCCCATATCGTCGGCGCCTCTCTACCGCCCGATTTCGCGCAAACGCGACGGCATTTTGTCAATCACCCGGGTCAATTCGCGCACATCCCAAGGCTCGGGCTTGCGCAGGGCCACGCGGCCATCGGTATCCAACAGCACCAGTGCAAAACCATGCGGGCGCAGCAGCAGGCGCAGCGGGCTCGCAGCAGCGGGGTCTGAATCGGTGACGATAATGACATGGCGCGACGCCAGATCCTGCGTCTGCGCCAGCAACAATCCAAGCTGCTCGGCAAAGCGCGGATCATTCGGACTATCCGCAAACACCACGACGGGCCGGGCAATGAACGCCAGATCGTTCAAATTTATCTCGGATGCATCGAATATTTCACTGGGGTCGGCTTGCCATCTTTCTACCACGCCGCGTGTGGCGAGCGTATCATCAGCCACCACAATATCCGTGGCTAACGCATCCTGCGCCATCCCGCCACCGCCCGGCAAAACGGCAAAAAGCGTCGTGAAAACAAAAGCCAAAGGCAGTTCAAGATGATTTTTCATAAGGTTCAACATAGGGTCGCACTGCGCGAAAGCGAAGGGGCAGGTGGCGCAGGTGTCAACAATTTTGCCATTAATCCTATCGTCAGCAAATCTTTGCACAGCTGTTGCACGGCCGATCCCCACCCAATCTTGCGTGGTCCGGTCCGGGATGGCGAGGTCAGTTTTGGACATCAATCTTCATCTTGGCGCGCATCGCAATGCCTCGACCACTTTTCAACAGTTCCTGGACCGCAACGAAACTGTCCTGCGCCAGTCCGGCTGTGCGGTCTGGACACCTGCGCGCACCCGCAAGGGGTTGTTCGCCGGCCTGATTGAACGGCCCGAGGATATCACCGAACAGATTGAACGCCGCGCTGCCCGCTCAATTGGGCTGATTGCCATCGAAATTGAGCGTCTGGCCCGTGTCGGGCAGGCGCAACTGCTGATTTCTGACGAAAATATCATGGGCACGACCCGCAACAATCTGCGCCAAGTCCGGCTATACCCCAATGCCGATGAACGGCTTGCACGGTTTCGCCCCGGCTTTGGCACCGGGTTGCGCCGGATCGGGTTGTCGATCCGGTCCTATGATACGTTCTGGGCCTCATGTCTGGCTTTTGGCATCGCCCAAGGGTTTCGCATGCCGCTGACTGCCGATCTTGACCGCTATATCACCCAACCCCGGCGTTGGCGCGATCTGATCCGGGATCTCGCCGCAGTCTTTCCCGGGGTCGAGATTCTGGTCTGGCCCTTTGAACGCTTTGCCAGTCAGCCTGATGCGCAATTGTCGATCCTGACCGGCGGCATTGCCCCGGACCTGCCCCTTACCGGGGCCCGCGAGCGGACCAACGTCAGCCCGCACTGTGAAAAACTGCGTCAGATTTTGACCATGCGCGGTGAAACCATCCTGTGCCGCAAGCTGACTGACCGCGATGGCCGCTGGATGCCGTTTGACGAGGCACAGCGTATGGCGTTACGTGCGCAATATGCGGTTGACCTTGACTGGCTGCGCGCCGGGGCCGATGGTTTGGCACAGCTGGTCGAACAAGCCGCAGATGTCAGGAACACGGCTGCACTCGCAAAAGCCTATGCTTCGGATGATAACACCAGGGCACAGCGGGGCCAACCCCCGCCTTATGGTCTGATTAGTAAGGGACGACAGTTTGGAACCCAAGATTTCATGGTCTGAACAGGCGCAAGCCGAACTGCGGACCCGTCCGTTGACCGATCTGACCTGGAACACGCTTGAAGGGATCGCCGTCAAGCCGCTGTATACCGCTGCCGACACCGCGCCTTTGCCCCATCTGAACTCCACCCCCGGCCAGGCCCCCTATCTGCGTGGCGTCAAGGCCACGATGTACGCAGGCCGTCCCTGGACGATCCGGCAGTACGCCGGGTTTTCCACCGCCGAGGAATCGAATGCCTTTTATCGCAAGGCCTTGGCGGGCGGCCAGCAGGGTGTCTCGGTCGCCTTCGATCTGGCCACCCATCGCGGTTATGACAGCGACCACCCGGGGGTCGTGGGCGTTGTCGGCAAAGCCGGGGTCGCCATCGACTCGGTTGAGGATATGAAGATTCTGTTTGACGGGATTCCCTTGGACAAAGTCAGCGTCTCGATGACGATGAATGGCGCGGTGATCCCGGTTCTGGCGTCGTTCATTGTGGCGGGCGAGGAACAAGGCGTGCCCCGCGCTGCCCTGTCCGGGACCATCCAGAACGATATCCTCAAGGAATTCATGGTCCGCAATACCTATATCTACCCGCCCGAGGCGTCGATGCGGATCGTGGCGGATATTATCGAATATACCGCACAAGAGATGCCGAAATTTAACTCGATCTCGATCTCTGGCTACCACATGCAAGAGGCCGGGGCGAACCTTGTGCAAGAGCTTGCCTTTACCATTGCCGATGGCCGCGAATATGTCCGCACCGCCATGGCGCGCGGCATGAAAGTCGATGATTTCGCGCCCCGCCTGTCGTTCTTCTTTGCCATCGGGATGAATTTCTTCATGGAGGCCGCCAAGCTGCGCGCCGCAAGGCTGCTCTGGCACAAGATCATGACCGAGTTTGGGGCGAAAAAGCCCGAATCCCTGATGCTGCGCACCCATTGCCAAACCTCGGGCGTGTCCCTGCAGGAACAAGACCCCTATAACAACGTGATCCGCACCGCCTATGAGGCGCTCAGCGCCGTCCTCGGCGGCACCCAATCCCTGCACACCAATGCGCTGGACGAAGCCATCGCCTTGCCCACCGAGTTTGCCGCAAGGATCGCCCGCAATACCCAGTTGATATTGCAAGAGGAAACCGGGATCACCAAGGTCATCGACCCGCTCGCAGGATCTTATTATGTCGAAAGCCTGACTGCATCCTTGGTCGAAGAAGCCTCTAAACTGATCGAAGAGGTCGAACAACTGGGCGGCATGACCAAAGCGGTCGCCTCGGGCATGCCCAAACTGCGGATCGAGGAAAACGCCGCCCGCAAACAGGCGATGATCGACCGCGGCCAGGAGGTGATCGTCGGCGTGAACAAATATCAGCCTGACGGGGCCGACCCGATCGACATCCGCTCGATCGACAATCAGGCAGTGCGCCTGTCGCAGATCGCACGGCTGGCAGACATTCGGGCGACACGGGATGAAACTGCGTGTCAGGCAGCGTTGACCGAGGTCGCTCGCCGCGCGCACGAGGGGGGAAACCTGCTCGACGCCGCCGTCACTGCTGCCCGCGCCCGCGCGACGGTGGGCGAAATCAGCACGGCGATGGAGGGCGTCTTTGGCAGACATCAGGCCGAAACCCATACCCAAAGCGGCGTCTATGGGGCAGCCTATGCTGATGATCCCGATTTCGCGGCGATGCAGGCCGATGTCACCAGTTTTGCCGCCGAAGAGGGGCGCCGCCCGCATATGCTCGTGGTCAAGATGGGCCAGGACGGGCATGACCGGGGGGCCAAGGTGATTGCATCTGCCTTTTCCGATATCGGTTTTCAGGTCGATGTCGGCCCGTTGTTCCAAACTCCGGCCGAGGCCGCCCGCGATGCCGTGGCCCGCGATGTGCATATCATCGGCATCAGCAGTCTGGTGGCGGGGCACAAGACGCTTGCGCCGCAACTGGTCCAGGCGCTCAGGGATGCCAACGCCGCCGATATCATCGTGGTCTGCGGTGGCGTGATCCCGCAGCAGGATTACCAGTTTCTGCGCGACGCCGGGGTCAAGGCTATTTTCGGCCCCGGCACCAATATCCCCAAAGCGGCGCGCGAAGTGCTGGCCTTGTTGCGCAGCACGCGGGGTCACAATCGGGGGCCCGAAGTTGGAACTTGACCATCTGGCAGTCACTTGCGCCGATCTGGCCGCTGGCACCGCCTACGTCGAAACCGCCCTTGGAGTCGGGTTGCAGCCCGGCGGTCAGCATGCCCGCTACAGCACCCATAACCGGCTGCTCAGCCTTGGCCCCGGCGAGTATCTTGAAGTCATCGCGCCCGATCCCACCGCCCCAAAGCCCACGCATCCGATCTGGTTTGGGCTGGGTCAGGCCACAACGCCGCGCCTTGGAAACTGGATCGCCCGCGTCCCTGATCTGGCAACGGCACTAAGGGCGGCCACGCCAGAGGCGGGCGAGAGTGTCGCGCTTGAACGTGGTGACCTGAAATGGCGCATCGCGGTTCCGCCTGACGGAACCATGCCGCTGGGCGGTGCCTACCCGACCCTGATCGAATGGCAGGGCACAGCACCGCACCCGTCCATCCGGCTGACCGACCTTGGGGTCCGGTTGACTGCGCTGGACATCTACCACCCAAATGCCGATTATCTGACTGAAACTATGGGACAATCCCTGAACGACCCACGCATCCACTTCCACCCCGGCCCGCTTAAGCTTCTCGCGACCTTCAGCACCCCGCACGGACCCCGGACCTTGTCATGATCCGCCCCGCCACCCCTGCGGATGCGCCCGGTATTGGCAGTATCTGGAATGCCGCGATCCGTGACACCACGATCACCTTCAACTCGATCGAAAAATCCAAAGCCGAGATCGTCGCCGCAACCCAATCTGAAAACCCGTTCTTTGTCTGGGACAACGGCCAGATCATGGGCTTCACCACCTATTTCCCTTTCCGCGCCGGGGTCGGTTACCTACACACGGTTGAACATTCGATCCTGCTGCACCCTGACGCGCGGGGGCAGGGAATTGGGCGCAAACTGCTGACCCATGTGTGCGACCATGCCCGTGCGGCCGGCAAACACAGCCTGATTGCGGTAGTTTGCATGGAAAATGCCGCCGGACTGGCGTTTCATCAGTCCATGGGCTTTGTCCACCACGGAACTTTGCCCGAGGTCGGCTATAAATTCGGCCGCTGGCTCGATGCGGAATTCCTGCAAAAACGGCTGTAACATCCGGCCCGGCAGGCTGTATAACGGGCCGCATGTCACTCTGGACCCGCATCGCTGACGCCCTTTCTGCTCTTGCCCTTGGCGAGGGCCTGTCCGCGATTTTCGACAATCTGCGCAGCCCGCCTGAACGCACCGCCGCCTTTGCCATCGCCGTCATCGCCCTTGGCGCGAAAATGGCCAAGGCTGACGGGCTGGTCACCCGCGACGAGGTAACCGCCTTTCGCGAAGTATTCTACATCCCCAAGGTCGAGGAAACCAATGCCGCAAGGGTCTATAATCTGGCGCGGCAGGATATCGCCGGATTCGAGGATTATGCCCATAAAATCAAAGCAATGTATGCCGGGGAAAACGAAACCCTGAGCGATCTGTTCGAAGGGTTGTTCCATATCGCCTTGGCCGACGGCAGTTATCATCCCGGCGAAGATGAATATCTGGAGAGGGTCGCCCTAATCTTTGGCTTTTCCGATCAGACTTTTTCCCGGCTGCGGGCGCAGTTTGTGCCAGACGCATCCCGCGACCCCTATGATGTGCTCGGTGTCAGTCCCGGTGCGGCCCTGGTCGAGATTAAATCCGCATGGCGCAACCTTGTGCGCGACAGCCACCCTGACCGGATGTTGGCGCGCGGCGTCCCGGCCGAGGCGATCCAGCTGGCCGAAAAGCGGCTGATTGCGATCAATCAGGCCTGGGAGTCCATCCAAGGTAGCCTGGCATGAGATTTGCAACCTACAATGTCGAATGGTTCAATTCCCTGTTCGATGATGCGGGCAGGCTGCTGAATGACAGCGCCTGGTCGGCCCGCTACAACATTACCCGTGCGGCCCAGACTGCGGCATTGGGGGAAGTTTTCACAGCGCTTGACGCCGATGTCGTGATGATCATCGAAGCCCCTGACAGCAACCGGCACCGCAGCACGGTAAGCGCACTGGAAACCTTCGCCAACGCGTTTAACCTGCGGGCGCGCAAGGCAATTATCGGCTTTCCCAGCGAGACTCAACAGGAAATCGCCTGCCTGTTTGACCCTGACGGCCTGACACTTCATCACGATCCACGTGGCGTCTTCAGCGGCAAAAAGGGGTCTCGAAACGCCCCCCGGTTTGATGGCACTTTTCGGCATGACACGGATCAGGACGGCGCGTCAGAACTGATCAGTTGGTCCAAACCCCCGTTGGAGTTGCGGGCCGACACTGCCACCGGCCAAACCCTGCGGCTGATCGGGGTGCATGCCAAATCCAAAGCTCCGCATGGGGCCCAATCCCCCGCCGAAGCCACCCGGATTTCCATCAATAACCGCCGCAAGTCGCTGGCCGAATGTGTCTGGCTGCGACAACGGATCGACCAGCATCTGACCGCGCGCGAGCCGCTGTTTGTGATGGGCGATTTCAACGACGGTCCAGGTCTGGACGAATTTGAATCCCTGTTCGGCCATTCCAGCATCGAAATTGTGTTGGGCGAGGGCAAGGCCTCCAAACTGCTCGATCCGCATGCAAAACAGGCCCTGTCGCGGCGCATCGCGGCCTTGCCCGCCACCGCCCGGTTCCGTATTCCGCCGGATGGGAATTACCTGAACGCCCTGCTGGACTACATCATGGTATCGCCCGACCTGGCCACCAAATCCCCGCGCTGGACCATTTGGCACCCGTTCGACACCCCTGCCTGCGCCGGGCTAAGCAATGCCTTGCTCACCGCGTCCGATCATTTCCCGGTGACGCTGGACATTACGTTGTAAATCCTTGGGGGAATCAGCCAAGGCCGCTATACTGGGCCGATGAAACCCGCCGCCCTTGCCTTTTTGCTGATCCTGCCCCTGGCCCCTGCACAGGCCCAGGACAACCCGTCACTGATGGAGGAGGGGGCCAAGCTGTTTTTCGAAGGGCTGCTGCAAGAGATGCACCCGGCACCGGACGAATTGCGCGCCCTGTTCGACCAGTTCGGACCCGCCCTTCGCGATTTTGCTGACTTGATGGGTCCGGCGCTGCTGGAGGTGATGGCCTTTGTCGATGACATCGGCAATTATGAAATGCCCGAATTCCTGCCCAACGGCGATATCATTATCCGGCGCAGCCCCGACGCGCCGCCGTTCACGCCGCCCGCCACTGTGCCGGAAATCACTGATCTTTGATCTCGACCGTGCCCTTGGCTGCCAAAGCGGAAGCCAGCGCATTGAACCGGGCCAAAGCCACCTCGCCAAACAGCGGCCTCGCACGGGCATTCAGCACCAGCTGCAACTGTTTTTTCTGTGGCTGCCAGCGCAGTTCGCCGGGGGCCTCGTCGGCTTTGAGCCACAGCATCGCGCCCAACCGCATCGCGCGGCCCAAAACTTCGGCCTCGGCGATATCCTTGGCATCCAGCAGGGCGAACAATTCCTCATACCTCGACCCTTCACGGCGGTTGGAATAGCGGTGCAGCAGGGCCATGCCCATGAACACCCGCTCGCCATGTTTCAGCCCACCCAGATTGGCGCGGGTCGCATTGTCGAAACATACTTCCGCCCGGTAATCAGGATGGGCGCGCCAGGACACATCATGCAACAGACAGGCAGCCTTGATGATGCGCAGGCGCTGCCAGTCGGCGCGGGGAAACAATGGCAAAACGAAATCATACAGGATCTTGCCAAAGCCGGGCAGGCGGGCATCCTTGATCTCGGCAAAGCGGCACGCCTCGATCAGTGGGTCACGGGCGCGCAATTCAGCGGGCATCTGTTCATACAACATGCCCTCGCGGATGCCATAAGATGACAAGGCGATATCTTTGGGTTTGAACACGCTGACCAATTCATCCAGCACCAAAATGGCGAGCGGAACCAATGCCATGCGATCTTCGGACACACCGCAGCGCAGGCGCAGGGCAGTCAGATCCTGATTTTCCAGAAACTCGCGGGTGGCACTGACTGACAGGCTATTCATCCGGTATTCATGCAGCACGGTCAGCGGATAGTCGCGCCGCTCCATGTCTATCCGGGCAATCGCGCGCCACGAGCCACCGACCAGAAACAGGCGCATCCTGGTCTCGAAATTCATCTCTGCATGCAGGCGGGCGACATGGGTTTTGATATGCTCAACCAGTGCCTTCTTGCCACCCTTGACCTCGCGCAGTTTCAGCGGACCCAGCGGCGAGGTGACCCGGCGGCCCACTTTGCCATCCGCCAGATCGGCCAGTTCCATCGACGCGCCACCAATATCACAGACCAGCCCAAAGCTGCCGGGCCAACCCAGCAACACGCCCTGCGCCGACAGGCGGGCTTCTTCTTCGCCATCAATCACGAACAGCTTGACGCCGGTCACCCGCTCAACCTCTTCGCAGAACTCTGGGCCATCCGTGGCTTCGCGCACGGCGGCCGTCGCCACTGCGGTCAGGGGGGCAATGCCCATCCCCTCGGCCAGCGCCGCAAACCGGCCGATTGCGGCCAAGGCGCGCTTTCGCCCTTCGGGGTTCAGCCTTCCGGTTTCGGACAGACCGGCCCCCAGGGCGCACATGATTTTTTCGTTGTAGAAATAGGCAGGCGACCGGGCCGCCCCGTCAAACACCACCAGACGGACCGAGTTAGAGCCGACATCAACCACGCCCACCCGCGCCATCGCACGGGTTTTAGGGTCGTCATAAATCGGGCGGCCAAAGGGCCCCCAGTCTGCGGCTACAGGATCCGGCGTTCCGTCCATGATAACTCTCCAGTCTTGGCGCATGAAATGCGGCTAACCGGGCCCCAAGTCAATCATGCGTATGTGTCAGTTGCACCACATCAGCAGCCCCAGCCGAACCGCGCCCTGACAGAGATGGGTTTTGCATAAAGAATCTGTGGCAATTGAACGCAAATCCGGTTTTGGGCTGGGCCGCCCGGTCAAACCCGCCATCGGCCCGCATCACCCAGCTTTGCGCCACATCTGCCAGATTGGCGGCCATGATCTGATCGACGATCTGCGCTTTGACCGTCAGATTGGTAATCTCGACCAGCGTTTCCACCCGGCGGGTCAGGTTACGGCCCATCCAGTCGGCGGACGATATGAACACCCGCGCCTTGCCCGAAGGCAAGCCCCGGCCATTGCCAAAACACACAATCCGCGAATGCTCCAGAAACCGGCCAATGATTGATTTGACACGGATATTTTCGCTTAACCCCGCAACACCTGGGCGCAGGCCACAGATACCGCGCACCACCAGCGATATCTGCACCCCAGCTTGGGAGGCGGCATAAAGTGCGTCGATCACACCCTCTTCGATCACCGAATTCATCTTGGCCCAGATCATCGCAGGTCGCCCCGCCCGCGCATGATCCGCCTCTGCCCCGATCAATTCGATCAGCCGGGCCTTCATCGACAAAGGCGAGATCGACAGATTCTCCAACCCTTCGGGCTGCGCATAGCCGCCGACATAGTTGAACACCTTGGTCGCGTCGCGGCCCAGTTTGGCGTCACAGGTGAACAAGGACAGATCGGTATAAATCCGCGCAGTGATCGGATGGTAATTACCGGTGCCGAAATGGGAATAGGTGACCAGTTTTCCGCCCTCGCGGCGCACCACCACCGACATTTTCGCATGCGTCTTGTACTGGGTGAACCCGTAAACCACATGCGCCCCGGCCCGTTCCAGGCGGCGGGACTGGCGGATATTGGCGGCCTCGTCGAACCGGGCGCGCAGTTCGATCAATGCGGTCACCGATTTGCCCGATTCCGCCGCCTCGCACAGCGCCTCGACAATGGGCGAGTTGCGCGAGGTGCGATACAGCGTCTGTTTGATTGCCACAACATCGGGGTCAGCGGCGGCCTGTTGCAGAAATCTGACAACCATATCAAAGGTTTCATAAGGGTGATGCAGCAGCATGTCCTTTTGAGCAATGGCGGCAAACATATCACCGTCATGGTCCTGCACCCGTTCCGGCACGCGCGGGGTAAAGGGCGGCCAGAGCAGATCTGGCCGGTCGTCCAGCACCAATTCGGACAGATCGGCAATCCCGATCAAGCCGTCCACATCGACCACTTCTTCCTCGCGCACGGCGAGTTCCTGCATGATCAGTTTTTTTAGGGCAGGTGGGGCGCCAGTGGACATTTTCATCCGCACCACCTCGCCCCGGCGGCGGCGTTTCAGGGCGGTTTCAAACTCGCGGACCAGATCCTCGGCCTCGTCCTCGACCTCAAGGTCACTGTCACGCAGCACCCGGAACGCGCAGGAGCCTTTGACCCGGTAGCCGGGAAACAGCCGGTTCAGGTGCAGGATCAGCAATTCTTCCAGCGGCAGGAACCGATGGCCTTCACCCGGCAAAGGCACAAACCGGTCAATCTGATGTGGCACTGGCAGCAGGGCGCGCAACGGGCGTTTGTCCGACACCCGTTCCAGCTGCAAAGCCAG
>JANOMH010000787.1:0-2102 GCA_031420215.1 Rhodobacterales bacterium
GGTGATATAGCGTTTGGTGCCGTTCAGAATGTAATGGTCCCCATCCTTGCGGGCCGACATGCGCAGCGACCCGGCGTCCGATCCGGCCTCGGGTTCGGTCAGGGCAAAAGAGGCGATCATTTCGCCCGAGGCGAGTTTGGGCAGGTACTCCGCCTTTTGGTCGGCGGTCCCGTCAATGATGATCCCCTGCGACCCGATGCCGTTGTTGGTGCCAACCAGTGACCGGAACGCGGGCGAGGTCTGGCCCAGCACGAAGGCAGCCTGCACCTCTTCGGCCATGGTCAGGCCAAGGCCGCCGAACTCTTCGGGTATGGACAGGCCGAACAGGCCCATGTCGCGGATTTCCTGCACCAGGGCCGCAGGGATGGCGTCATCGTCGGCGACTTTTTCTTCGTTCGGGATCAGGCGTTCGCGGACGAGCCGGTCGAGCTGGTCCAGAAATTGCGACAATGTCTCGGGGTCGAGGCTCATGACAGGCCCGTCCTTTGTTAGGGTCGGTGGAAAGGTCTGGGTCAGGGCGGCGCAAACGCCAGTGCCGAAAAGCCAGATCGCGATTGACGTTGATAGATATCAGGCGGGCAAAGGCGTTCCTACTGCGCGGATGCATCAAGCCGGGCGAGCAGCTCTGTCGCAGAAGAGACAGTTGTTTGGGGTGGTCTGCGGGCCTCTACTTGGCTCCAGCGCGGCCCGTGTTGGCACCCTGAAAAGGGGGCGAAACCGGGCGCTGCAACCGAAAACATCAGGGGGAGGATACCCACATGAAGGCACTTCGCTTTCACGCCGCCAAGGACCTGCGGATCGAGGATATTGCACTGCCGACCGATCCGGCGGCAGATGAAGTGGTCATCAAGAACCGCTTTGTCGGCATTTGCGGCACCGACCTGCACGAATATGCCTATGGCCCGATTTTTGTGCCAAAGGATGCCACGACTGGCGTCGTGACACCGCAGGTTTTGGGCCACGAATATGGTGGCACCGTGACCAGGGTCGGCAAGACCGTTACCTATGTAAAGGTGGGCGACCGGGTGTCAGTGCAGCCCTTTATCACCCCGCGCAGTGGCGATTATTATGCCGATCTGGGCCATTTCAACCTGTCCGATTCCCTGCGGCTGGCAGGCCTCAGCTGGGTCGGGGGTGGCATGGCGACGTCCAGCCTGCTGAAGGGGTTTAACGTCTATAAAGTGCCGGAAAACATGACCGACGAAGATGCGGCACTGGTCGAGCCGACCGCCGTGGCGGTCTACGGCTGTGACCGGGGTGGCGTGAAGCAGGGCGATGCGGTGCTGGTCACTGGTGCCGGACCGATCGGTCTGCTGACGCTTCTGGCCGCGCGAGCCGCCGGGGCGGTGCAGTTGTTTGTGTCGGACCCGAACACGACGCGGCTGGGAATTGCCAGGTCGATCATTCCGGATGTGGTCACCATCAACCCCCGCGAACAGAACGTAGGCGATGTGGTCCGCGCCGCGACCGAAGGCGGCCTGGGCTGTGATGTGGCGCTGGAATGCGTCGGCAACACGCTGGCATTGCAAGCCTGCATCGATGCGGTGCGCAAGCGTGGGACCGTGGTGCAGATCGGCCTGCACGCGGGCGAGGCCCCGGTGAACTGGTTCAACGTGACCTACAAGGACATCGATATTCGCGGCTCCTGGGCCTATACCGCGCAGATGTGGCCGCGCGTGATGCGCCTGCTTGCCTCGGGGCAGATCCCGGCACGCAAGGTGGTGACCAAGACCGTGACGCTGGATACGGCGATCAAGGACGGCTTTGACGCCCTGTTGGACCCGGCGGGCACGCAGTTGAAAATCCTGATCGACCTGAATCGCTGAGCGCGGGCGGACGCTCCCGCTGATCCCGTGATATCAGCGATACAGGAAGCCAGGGCACCCAAGTGCCTTGGCTTTCTTGTTTTAACGGCGATGCGTTGATTTTGGAAAGCTAAAGCAGTTTGCCCCTGATGTGAAACGCTCACCGCCTCTCAGTTTCTCGCCCCGGCGGAGGGCGGGGCCGCGCTGTTATGACCAAAGCCCACCCGGCCCCCGCCCTGGCCGGGGGGGGACAGGGGGGGAAGCGGGGGGCCGGGCGCAAAAAGGTTTTTTTTAAAT
>JANOMH010000788.1:0-3427 GCA_031420215.1 Rhodobacterales bacterium
GCAGGTATCTTTTTGTGTGCCATACCATACAAAGTAGCGAAATGACCAAACCGATCCGAACCTATTCGCGCGAAACGCTGCGGGCTTTGGCTTATTTGGCCGCGCAAATTCGCATGGCCCGCAAGGAACGCCGGTTCACGGAAGCCGAAATGGCCAAGCGTGTCGGCATCTCGCGTTCCACCCTGCGGAACATTGAGGAGGGCGGCGCCAAGGTCGAGATCGGCTTGGTGTTGGAGACCGCGTTCCTTCTGGGCGTGCCTATCTTCGGGGAAGACGGGGTGACTGACACGGACGTCGGCCGCATCAGGGACCGGCTTGCCCTGCTGCCGCAGGCCGTCCGCACGCGTGGCAAGGCGTTAGACGATGATTTCTGAACCTGCGGAAGTCTTTGTCTGGACCTGGGGAACCGGCTTGACCCAAATCGTCCTTGCGATAATCTGACTGTCTTGAGCAGCCATTTCATCATCGGCTTAGCGGCCACAATTGCCATGATCGCGACACTGGCCGGTGCCGACGGTTGGACAGTGGCGCCAGAGCCGGTCTATGCGGGCCAGTTCAGTGCAGTGGGTGATCCGTCAGTGATCCGTCTGGCCGACGGCAGCTATCTGATGTTTCACCATTGCATCGACATCCAACGCGACCCGCAGGGCGGCGAAATATGTCTGGCCCGGTCCACCGACGGGCTGGACTGGCGCTATGCCCGGACCGCCGAAAGCAGCTGGCTGGTGCGCAGCCGGTTGCTGCGCGCCACTATAGGTGGCTGGGACGAGGCGCATGAGACGCCGTTTGCTGTGCAGGCGGGCGCGGATATCCGGCTGTATGTGCTGGGTTACAAAGGGGCCGGAGTGTTTGTTGATCCGCCTTCGGCCGGGATCGGGATGGTGCAAAGCGCTGATCCGCTGACGTTTCCAGCGATGGGGCCGCCGGTGCTGACCCCGTCGGTGCCGGGGGATGCGGGCGGCATCACCAGCCCGTCAGTGGTGCAGACGGGGCAAGGGCAGGTCATGTATTATACCGGCTGGTCCTGCTCGATGGCTGATCCAGCCTGCCCGGCGCAGGAAAAGCTGACGCTGATGGCGGTGCGGCTGGATGGCGCGGGGCTGCCTTTCGGGGTGCCACAGCCGGTTCTGGCTGATCCGGGGGTTGGTTGGGCCAATGGCGGGGTGTCCGAGGCGACGGTGATCCGGGGACCGGATCAGCGCTTTTATCTGTTTTTCTCAACCCTGCCCGGACCCGCAGGCGCGCAGCGGATTGGTCTGGCTGTGGCCGACGATGCGTTTGGCCCGTTCCGCATTGCCTCAGACCCGATCATCACGCCGCAGGATGTTACGGGAAACTGGGGCACCGGAGGCGTGCTTGCACCTGATGTGCTGATTGAGGAGAACCGGGTGCGTCTTTGGTTTCATGCCTTTGAACTGGACGCGTCAGGCGCGATAGCCAAGGCGCGGATCGGTTACGCCGAACACGAATGGCCGCTCTGGTCCGCAGATCAGGACTGAACCGGCAGCAATGTCATTTGCAACACCAGCGTAAGCCAAGATGACCAAGGCACATGGTGTTTCTGGCCGAATTGCAGCGTAATCGACCCGATCAGGGTGGCCGGTTTTCCCGGCGTGCCATGGTGTCGGCCCTGACCATCTTTGGGGGACATGAAATCTCGGCCCATCATTGTTCCTATGTCGAGTTGGCGGACGCCATCCGCGCCCGTTTTACCAACCCGCGCGAGACGCTGCACGAGATGTTCCTGCGGATGGTTTTCAACATCCTTGTCGGCAACACCGACGATCATGCCCGCAATCACGCGGCCTTTTGGGATGGCAAGATGCTGACGCTGACCCCGGCCTATGACATCGCCCCGCAGATCCGGCCGGGATATGACGCCAATCAGGCGATCCTTATTTCCGGGACGGATCGTCGCTCGCGCCTTGCGACATGCCTTGCTGCCGCCGAAAAGTTTCACCTGCAGCCAGGCGCGGCGCGCGCGATCATGGACGGCGCAATCGACACGATCACCCGCCATTGGAACGATGTCTGCGACGAAGCGCAGTTGCCCGAGGTTGAGCGAAAAGCCTTTGCCGGGCGGCAGTTCTTGAATCCATACGCCTTCGATGAGCTGGGGGCGGCACCGATTCTGTGACCGGTTGTTTCTGAATGTGCTGCAAAAGATCTTGGCACTTTGGCCAATTTACATGCAAATCCATTTCCAAAATGTCAAAGGTCAGAGCAAATGGGCGAATTCCCGTAGCTGAAAGTGCCTGAGCCTTTCGATTTTCAGCGGGTCCAAAATACGTCAACACAATGTAAAAATTTAATTTAAGACGAAGAAATAGCGGGCCATCTTCTGCCGTTTGCGACAAGTGGTCCTGAAATACAACATATGGTCGGGCGCTGGCCCAGAAAGGACTATTTGCCGTCACAAAGCCTAGTTTGACGCATCACCAAAGTCATAGTTCACCGACAGGGCAACCAGCGGACTTGTCGATGCGGTGTCCTGCACCTGCAAATCGAGCGTGGTTCTGTCGTCAAGGGCATAGCCAACACCAGCACCCCTTTTCACGCTTGTGGACGACGCGGCGTGTGTCTTGTCGTCGAAATGCTGCGTATGGCCGAGGTCGTATCCGAGACCACAGCCGGTTTTGCCCCGGTAGCCAAGCGACAGATCAAGTTCGGTACGATTTCCGGCATCGTCTTTCAAGTTTGTTGCCCAGACCCCGGCATAGAAGCCGCTATTGGCGAGATCGAAGCAGGGCTGGATAGCGGGGCTGTTGCCGGGTTCCGGCAGGTCGTCCGACGGGTAATTCGACGTGTCGGCAACACCGCCGCCGAACGACAGGTCAGATGTGGGATCGACGGCTGCAGCGCATAAAGTCAATCGTCCATCGGCAGCAGCCCGTGCCGCCGGAATGCGACGATGATCGCCTCTATTCTGTATTGCTCCCCTCTCGGCGATTGCTGTGCAATCACCTGCCGGCCAACGGACGGATTGCCTCTTTCTTAGTGGCCAATCGCCGGGATTTTCATCCACTGGATGAAAATTTCGCCCGGCTCATACCGTGAAGACATTGCCCCATAGTGCCTTCTTCCCTTCCAAGGAAAAGATTGCACCATCAAAGTCGGGGGTCAGACAACCAGATCGCGCAGGCGGGTAAGTCGATAGCCATCCTCGACCATGACCCGGGCACCGCCGCCCCATGGCACCAGAAAGAATGGAACGCCCGCCGCCTGTGCTGTGGCCTGATCAATGCCACTGTCGCCGACATAGGCCCATGTGCCGGGTTGCAGCCGCATTTGTTTGGCCACAGCCAAAAGATGGCCGGGGTTGGGCTTTGAGGCGGGCACGGCGTCTGCTCCGACAACGGCGGCAAACAGGGGGGCCATGCCCATTTGTTCCAGAATGCGCAGCGTCAGCGCCTGCGGTTTGTTGGTG
>JANOMH010000789.1:0-4463 GCA_031420215.1 Rhodobacterales bacterium
CCCTTGGGCCGACATATACGTGCCAGTCAGATACGACCCCAGCAGAAACAGCCAGAAATTCCCGGTCGAGACCGCATAGGCCGCGATCCCCGATCCGATCAGCCCGCCGATAGAGCCGATGAAAAACCCGGTCTTGCGCCCATGGGTCTGCATCACCCGCGACAGCCAGGGTGCTGTCGACATCGAGCCAAAGACGATCATTGAAATCGGCAGGGTGCTCAGGCAATGGCTGATCCCATTGGCGCGGGTCAGCATATCGCCCACCAGCCCGCCGATCACAAAGATCATCGTGATCTGGCTGCCCAAGATCGCCTGTGCGGCGACAAGGACGGCGACATTGCGCTTGGCGCGGGTATCGTCACTGAGGGGGCTGGCGTCAGTCATGGGTCGATCGGTAATCCTGTCGGCAGGGAGTGGCAATGGGGGGAACGTGTCAGGCCCGGTCAATCAAATGCGCAAAAGACCCGCAAACCCGACCATGGCGCAGGCCCATTGGGTCCAGTTCCGCCCCTTCGGCATCTGTAGCGGCAAACAAGGGCTCGCCTTTGGCCTGCACTGTATTGGCATAGTGAAACTCGTGGCCATTCCACTGGCCTGCAAACGGACCAACGGTGGCGTGCAAGTGTCGGTAGCCCAAATGCAGCTTGCGGGTGGCAATGGTGGTTTCGACCGCAAGCAGCCCGGCCATCTCATGGCGTTGCCCCGCGGCATCAATCAACCCAGTTCCCAAGACCATGTATCCACCACATTCTCCATATATTTCAGAATATTGAGATGCGTTCCTCAAGCTTTGCATGAACTGCGACGCGGTGGCAATCCGGCCCGCGTGAAGTTCCGGATAGCCGCCGGGTAGATAGATCAGGTCAGCCTTTGGCACCGGGTCATCGGCGAGAGGCGAAAAGAAGCTGATCTCGGCCCCGGCCTGCCGCCAATCCGTCAACAGATGCGGATAGGCAAAGGTGAAGGCTATATCGCGGGCGACAGCGATGTGTTGGGCGGGAGCCGTAGGCGTATGGCCATCGGCAAAAACGGGGCGGGCGGTCGCGGCCAGGGTCAGCAGGCCGTCTATGTCCAGCGCAGCTTCGGCCAGTTCACCGGCGTGGGCCAGGAATTTCTCCAAACCGGGGCGCTCGGCAGCTTGGACCAGCCCCAGATGTCGGGACGGCTGCGCCAGATCGGGTTGCCGGGGGATCGCGCCCAGAACTTGTACCCCGGTCGGGGCCAGTGCTGCGCGCAACATCGCCTCGTGCCGGGCTGAGCCGACGTTGTTCAGGATCACAGATTCGATGCGTATCGCTTTGTCATGATTGGAAAATCCAGTTGCAATTGCCGCCACCGATTGCGCCATTCTTGCGCAATCAATGACCAGCACAACCGGCAATCCCAGCAATCGCGCCAGATCGGCAGTGCTGCCGCGCCCATCCGGCGGGGCGCCGTCAAACAGACCCATCGCCCCTTCGATCACCAACAGGCCCCGGCCCGATGCCAGCGCCCTGATCCGGTCCGGTGCCATCGCCCAGGCATCCAGATTGACACAATCCACCCCAGATGCGGCCGCATGGAACGCCGGGTCGATGTAATCAGGGCCGGATTTTGCACTGCGGACCGGCACCCCGCGCAAACGCAGGGCGCGCAGCAGCCCAAGGGTGATCGTGGTTTTGCCGCTGCCCGACGATGGGGCAGCAATGATCAATCCACCAAAATCAGGCACTTTCAGCGGCCACACCCCGGCCCAGCGGGTCAAGATTGCGCGGGGCAATGCCTGCGATCACCCCTTGCCAGTCCAGCACCTGCCGCATCAACACGGATCGGCCCACACAGATAATCGCAGGCGGCTCCAAAGCCGCAGCTGCGATATCGGCCACAACAGTGCCTAACGTGGTTTCCAGCACCTGCTGCGCCGGAGTCGTGGCGGCGGTCACTACGGCGACGGGTTCATCATCGGGCCTGCCGGCGGCCAGCAATGCTGCGGAAATCTGGCCGATATGCTTGATCCCCATATAGATCACGATAACCTGAGATCCCTTTGAAATCGCGTCCCAATTGAGGGATACGGGGGTATTGCCTGACTGATCATGCCCGGTGACAAAAGTGACCGATTGATTGACATCGCGGTGCGTGACCGGAATGCCTGCATAGGCTAGGCCGCCAATCCCCGCCGAAATGCCGGGAATGACCCGGACCGGGATTCCATGCTGGACCAGCGTCTGCGCCTCTTCTCCGCCGCGCCCGAACACAAACGGATCGCCGCCTTTAAGCCGCAAAACCCGGTGTCCCGCGCCGGCCAGTTCAACCAGATGCAAAGAGATATCGCGCTGTTTGGCAGAGGGTTTGCCACCACGTTTTCCGGCGTAGATTTTCAGCGCCTGCGGGGCCCAATCCAGAATCGCCGGTTCGACCAGCGCATCATAGACCACGACATCCGCCTGCCGCAGCGCATTAAGCGCGTGCAGGGTCAGCAACCCCGGATCGCCGGGGCCTGCACCACACAGCCAGACCCAGCCGGGCTGCAAGATCGGCCAGTCAAAGTCGGGCAAGGGAAATGAGTCGGTCATGCCCCGTTATGACCGCGCCGCAACGGCGGTGAAAGGGGGCAAGCGACCATGAAATGCCGATTGGCGTCATCCCCTGGCCCGCCTATAACCCCCAGCATGACACGCAAACCCGCCACCGAACTGCGCCGCGGCTGGACCACCGGGGCCTGTGCCACCGCTGCCACCAAAGCGGCGCTGATGCGGCTATGGGGCGGGGTCTTTCCGCGAGAGGTGCAGATCACCCTGCCGCGTGGTGAAACCCCGGTCTTTGCGCTGGCCCATCAGGCATCGGGTGAGGGCTGGGCCGAGGTCGGCATAACCAAAGACGCGGGCGATGACCCCGACGTGACCCATGGCGCGTTGATCGTGGTTCGTGTTGCCGCTTCGGCGGGTGGGGTGCTGTTCAAGGCGGGTGAAGGTGTTGGCACAGTGACCCGCCCTGGCCTGCCAGTGGCCGTGGGTGAACCTGCCGTCAATCCGGTGCCGCGCGCGATGATCACGGCGGTTGTGGTTGAAATGGCTGCGGTTTATCTGCAAGCACCGGATGTTACGGTGACGATTTCCGTGCCCGGCGGGGCGCTGATTGCCCTGAAAACCTGGAATCCCCGGTTGGGAATTGAAGGCGGGCTCTCAATCCTTGGCACCACCGGGATTGTCCGCCCGTTCAGTTGTGCCGCCTGGATCGCCTCGATCCACCGCGGCATTGATGTGGCCCGCGCTGGTGGGCTGACCCATGTCGCCGGAACAACCGGCGCGACGAGCGAGCGTGTGGTGCAGGGCCTGTATAGCTTGCCCGATTATGCCATGCTGGATATGGGCGATTTTGTTGGCGGCATGGTAAAGTACCTGCGCCGCCATCCGGTGCCCAAGTTGACCGTAGGTGGTGGGATCGGCAAGATGGTCAAGCTGGCCCAAGGGGCGATGGACCTGCATTCTGATCGCTCTCAGGTGGATTTCTTAGCTTTATCAAATACTTTCAATGATGAACGCATCAAAAACATGAATACTGCATTGCAAGCATTTGAAACAGTTGGAAAACCATTGGCAGATTGGGTCGCCGGGGCCGCATTGGCCCGGCTTACCGCAGAATTCAAAGGGCAAACCTGCGTGGATATCGTGATCATCGACCGGGCCGGTAGCGTGCTGGCGCGGGCCGGGTCATGACCTTGCTTTTGTTGGCCGGAACTGCCGAGGCCAAGCGGGTTGCCTGGGGTTTGGTTGAACGCGGCACCAGGGCTGTGGCGTCTTTGGCCGGGGCAACGCGCAGCCCGGAGCCGCTGCCGCTGCCCACCCGGATCGGCGGCTTTGGCGGGCAGGCCGGGTTTGAATCCTATCTGACCGAGACTGCAATTACCGCTGTTCTGGACGCCACCCATCCCTTTGCCACGACGATCACTCAGCGCACGGCGCGGGTCTGTGCCGACCGGGCTATTCCCTATCTGAAACTGTTGCGCCCCGCGTGGCAGCCTGAGGTGGGCGACGACTGGACCGGGATTGGCACCGAGGCCGAAGCCGCAGAGTTCATCACACCGGGGGCGACGGTGTTTCTGGCCACCGGTCGGCAGACGCTGGACCAATATGCCAATCTGGAAGGGTGCCGGGTTTTATGCCGCCAGATTGATCCGCCCACTGCCCCGTTTCCGTTTGCCGGCGGTGAATTCATCATTGGCCGGCCACCGTTTTCGGTCGAGAGAGAGATGGACTTGTTTGCAGCCCTTGGCGTCGATTGGCTGGTGGTCAAGAATGCAGGCGGCACCGAAAGCCGCACGAAACTGACCGCCGCCCGGCATTTGGGCATTCCGGTGCTGATGCTGCGCCGCCCGCCACCACCTGATGCCCGCTGTGTCGCCACGGTGGGCGAGGCTCTGGATTGGGTGCAGGCATTGTGACCGAGCGGATCATCCTGACCCCGGATTGTGTGGCCGAAGG
>JANOMH010000790.1:0-3092 GCA_031420215.1 Rhodobacterales bacterium
GACGGCGTGTCGATTGCATCCGAGATTGAGCTGTTTGACCGGTTTGAGAACATGGGCGCGCAAGTGGTGCGCGAAGTGTCGATGCAGACCAATGATGTGGCGGGCGATGGCACCACGACATCCATCGTTCTGGCCAATGGCATGATCCAGTCGGGCGTCGCGCTGATCGACAAGGGCGCCAAGCCGGTCGAATTGTGCCGGGGTATCGCTTTGGCGGTCGAGGCCACGACTGCGGCATTGCGGGCGGTGTCCAAACCGGCAACCGATCATGCGGTGCTGTCGGCGGTGGCCAGGATCAGCGCGTCGGACGCAGAACTGGGCGGGCTGGTGGCCGAGGCGTTTCGGCGGGTCGGCGCTCAGGGCGTGATCAGCACTGATTACGGCACGGGCAATACCTCGACCTTGGAAGTTGTGGACGGCATGGCGTTTGATCGCGGCTATATCTCGCATCACATGGTCACCGATCTGGATGCGATGCGGGCTGTGGTGCTCAACCCCTATATCGTGCTGACCGACATCAAGATGAAGTCGCCAAGCCAGCTGGACACAGCCAAGGCGATTGCTGCCGAAGATAACCGCCCGCTGGTGATCATCTCGGAGGAAACCTCGCCCGAGGTGTTGTTGACCCTGCTGGGCAAAGAGGGGCCGGGCAAGTTTCTGGTGGTCCACCCGCCGGAATTTGGCCATTGGCGCCGCAATATGATGGAGGATCTGGCGATCCTGACCGGCGGCAAAGTGCTCGCCCGTGATCTGGGTGACAGTCTGGAAACGATTACCCGGCTGCACCTGGGGTCCGCCGAACGGATTGAGGCCTCGCAATCCGATACGATGATCATTCGCGGCCATGGCGATCCACAGGCGATTGCCGCCCGGCGCGCCCAGGTGCAGCGCTTGTATGAAATGGCCCCGCCGAATATCGACAAGGACAAGTTGCAGGAACGGCTGGCCAAGCTGTGCGGCGGGACGGCGACGATTCTGGCCGGTGGTGTTACCCCGGTTGAGCAAAAGCGCACGATCCAGCTGATCGAGGATTCGCTGAACGCTGTCCGTGCGGCGGCTGAGGAAGGTGTTTTGGTCGGCGGTGGTGTGGCGTTGGCACGTGTCGCCCCGGAGTTGGCTGACCTCGCCAAAACGGTCAAGGGCGACATTCGCAAAGGCGTGGAACTGGTCCAATCGGTGCTGACCCTGCCACTGGCCCGGATTGCGTTTAACGCAGGCGCAGAGCCGAATGATGTGGTGGGCAAGGTCTGCGGCATGACCGGCGATCAGGGCTATAATGCGGCTACTGGCGTGTTTGAGGACCTGATGAAGGCGGGCGTGATCGACCCGGTCCGTGTGACCTGTGCGGCACTGATGAATGCAGGTTCTGTCGCCACCCTGATCCTGACCACCGAAACCCTGATTGCCGATCTGAAAGAAGACGAAGACCCGACCGCTGGCGGGGCTTTGGGTGGTGGCGCTGAAAAGCTGGGCCGCAAGTAACTGGTTGAACGGAATAATCCACGAAAGGGCGCCGCTATGAAAGCCGCAAGACTCTACGAATACGACCCCGCGATGAATGTTCAGCTGAAGATTGAAAACGTCAAAGCCCCGACGATCATGGGGCCGAATGACGTGATCGTAAAGGTGGGGGCGGCCGGTCTGTGCCGCACCGATCTGCACATCATCGAAGGCGTCTGGAAAGACATCATGGATCAGGGTGGTAATCTGCTGCCCTACATCATGGGCCATGAAAATGCCGGCTGGGTCGAGGATGTTGGGTCAAACGTCACATCGGTCAAACATGGCGACACTGTCATTTGCCACCCGCACCGGACCTGCGGCATCTGCCTGTCCTGCCGGTATGGCGACGACATGCACTGCGAACACAGCCTGTTTCCGGGGTTGGGGCTGGATGGCGGTTTTGCCGAATATTTCCTGACGTCGGAACGGTCGCTGATCAAGCTGAACCCGAACATCACCCCGCTTGATGTGGCCCCGATGGCCGATGCTGGCATCACCGCCTATCGCGCGGCGAAAAAGGCGGCCAAGGCGCTGCGGCCCGGTGCGTATTGCGTGATTGTCGGCGTGGGCGGCCTTGGGCATATCGCTCTGCAGTGCCTGCACGAAATCTCGGGCTGCCGGATCATTGCGGTGGACCGTGAACCTGCAGCGCGGCAGCTTTGCAAGGAACTTGGCGCGGATTTCGTGCTGGATGGCGGGCCGAACATCGTTGAGGAAATCAAGCAGATCACTGGCGGTGGCGCGCAGGTTGTGATGGATTTCGTCGGTGAACTTGGGGTCGAGAACCTGTGTTGGAAAATGGTTCGTCCCGGTGGCGAGCTGATCATGATCGGGTATGGCGGCAAGATCGAGGTGCCGACCGCGCATCTGGTGATCAACGAGATCAACATCGGTGGCTCCCTTGTCGGCAATTACACCGAGCTGGTCGAGTTGATGGAACTGAACGCCGACGGCAAGGTCAAGATGCACTATGCCGAATATTCCTTGGATAACATCAACGTGGCGCTGGACGATTTCAAGAACCGCCGCTTTGCGGGCCGCGGAGTGATCGTGCCTTAGGCGCAAAAAGGGAGGGGTCGTCATGGCAGCTGAAACAAGTGTGAAAGCGGCGACAATCGCAGCAGAGCCCTGTTACCGGCTGATCTATCGAAGTCATTCCCTCTTGGACGCCGAGGACGAGGCGGGTTTGGCCGATATTCTGACAATCGCCCGGCACAAGAATCACGATCTGGGAGTCACCGGCGCGCTGATGCTGTATGATGACTGGTTTGCCCAAGTGCTGGAGGGGCCCCAGGCCGTGGTCGAGGCGCTGTTTGCCCGCATCAAAGCCGATCCGCGTCACGATTGCATCCGCCTGAACGAAGCGGCCATCGTGCCCAAACATTTGTTTGACAAATGGGTCATGGCGGTCGTCGCCGAACACCACGAACCTGACCATCCGATGGTTGCGACCTCTGGCGGCCTCGCCGAGGGCGCGCCCTGGCGCGTCACGCTGGAACAAGAGGCGATCCTGACCCGCCTGCGGGATCTGACGCGCGGCTACGGGCGCGGGTCGTAGGGTCGGATCGACAAGCTGCACATGGCGTTGC